>NZ_JBHVXZ010000057.1:14548-53699 GCF_042881395.1 Amycolatopsis sp. NPDC058278
AAGCGCTCGAGCCGTGTTCCGCGGGGGGCGCGCCGGACCGGCGCGGGTCCCCCGGTGGGCCGGGCCGGAGCCCGGTCCACCGGAGCGGGAGAGTACCCGGTCACGCCGTCAGCCCTTGTCCGACGCGGCCAGCTGCTGCAGCACCTCGTCGACGCCGATCGAGCCGCTCAGCAGCTGCTGAGAGAGCCGGCCCATGAGGTCGAGCGTCTTCGAGGAAAGGGCGACGTGGAGGGCGGGCTTGCCGGTCTTGACTTCCGAGACGATCGTCGCCACGGCCGGTCCGCCCGCCGACACGTCGATCGACGTGTCCGCGGCGATCGCGCCGCTGTCGGCGTAGAAGGACTTCAAGGCGTCGGTCGAGCTCAGCGCCCGGACCAGGTCCGCGGCCAGCTTGGGATCCTTCGTGGTCTTCGCGACCGCGTAGCCGATACCGCCGTCGTACGGGAGGCTCGGGGTGGCCGCCGGGTTGACCAGCGGCGTGGTCATCACGCCGACCTTGTCCGCGCCCAGGAACTCGGCGAAGTCCTTCCAGTGCCCGACGTCGGACATCAGGCCGATGACGTTCGCGGCCTTGCCGGACTGGAAGAGCGCGAACGCGTCGTTGAACATCGCGGTGGAGTTCGGGCCGTCGGTGTTCAGCCCGGTGTCGTTGACCTGCTTCCACAGCTCGAAGACGCGCTTGACGTCCGGTGAGGTCCAGTCACGCTTGCCGGCGATCCAGTCGGTGGCCTCCTGGGGCGTCAGGGTCGCCGAACCCACGGCCGACAGGAAGAACTGGATCCCGGCGCCTTCCTTGTTGCCCAGCGCCAGGCACTTCGCGCCGGTCTTCGCGGCGATGGTGCCGCAGTCGCGGACGAACTCCTCCCAGGTCCGGGGCGGCGCCTGCGGGTTCAGCCCGGCCCTCTCGTAGAGCGACTTGTCGTAGTAGAAGGGGTGTCCCTGCAGGGTGACCGGCTCGGCGTAGACCTTCCCCTCCTGGGTGAAGGCGTCCCAGCCGCTGAGGCGCGAGCGGTCGTCGGCGACGTAGGAGTCCAGCGGTGCGAGGTCGCCGACCCGGTCGCGGATCTGGCCGCCGCCGTTGAAGAGCATGACGTCCGGCCCTCTCTTGGCCTGGATCGCCGCGCCCAGCAGTGTGTAGTACTGGTCGTAGGGCTGGGCCACGAACTCGACGGTGACGCCGGGGTGCTGCTTGGCGAACTCGGCCTTGGCCTTCGCCACGTAACTCGCGGCCTTCGCGTCGCCGGACTTCCAGTCCCAGACCACGAGCTTGCCGCTCGCGTCGCCGGTGGGGGCGGCCGGGCCGGCGGCGCTTCCACAGCCCGCGGTCAACGCCAACGCCGCGACCAGGGCGGCCGAGAATAGTGTGCGCTGCTTCATCGCTGCTCACTTCTCCAGACGGTGGCCGGACGGGGAGTGGCCCGGCTCAGTGCGCAAAAACGTAACTCGTATGACGTATGACGTCAACGCCCGCGCTGTGTAAGCTTCACGTGCGTTCGGCGAAGGTCGGCGCAGTGCGACCGGAGGAACGATGACGGCATCAGACCGGCAACCCGCTGCCCCCGACTGGGTGCGCCGCCCCGCGAACCTGGCGAGCGCGGTCACCGCCGAACTCGTGGGACGCGTGGTGCGCGGGGTCCACCCGCCCGGGACGTCGCTGCCCGCCGAACCGGTGCTGTGCGAGAGCTTCGCGGTGAGCCGGACCGTGGTCCGCGAGGCGGTGAAGCTGCTGCAGGCGAAAGGCCTGGTCCAGGTCCGCCAAGGCGCGGGCACGGTGGTGAACCCGGCGTCGATGTGGAACATGCTCGACGAGCTCGTCCTGGCCGCGGTGATCGCCGAGGACGAGACCTCGGCCGTGCTGGACGACCTGGTGGTGACGCGCCGGCTGCTCGAGGCGGACATGGCGCTGGTCGCCGCCCGGACCGCCGGCCCGGACGTCGTCGCCCGGCTGGGGGAGCTGGTGGACCTGATGGACGAACTCGTCGACGATCCGGTCGCCTACCGCGAGCAGGACCTCGCGTTCCACGACACGATCATGCAGGTCTCGGGCAACCGCCTGGCCCGGGGCGTGGTGCGCGCGCTGGAGAGCCAGGTCGTCAACACCGCCCGCTACGTGGGCCCGAGCGAGCGCGCTCTGTGCGTGGCCTCGAACCAGGGGCACCGCCGCGTCTACGAACGGATCTCGGCCGGGGACGGGGACGGCGCGGCGAAGGCGATGTTCGACCACATCACCGAAGCATGGCTCGCACGCCGCCCGGCATCCGGTGACCCCGGCCGCCGCCTCGATCGGTGACGCCACCGGCGTCCGGAAGGAGTTCCATGGTCCAGCGCTACGGCATGCTGATCCGCCTGCGCCCGGAGCGGCGCGAGGAGTACCTGCGGCTGCACGCCGCGGTCTGGCCCGGCGTCGAACGGACGCTGCGGGAAGCCAACATCCGCAACTTCACCATCTTCCGCCACGACGACCTGCTCTTCGGGTACTACGAATACGTCGGCGAAGACCACGACGCCGATCAGGCCCGCATCGCGGCGGACCCCGAAACGCAGCGCTGGTGGGCGTTGACCGACCCGTGCCAGGAATCACTTTCCCCGCGCGAAGGGGGCGCCTGGTGGACGCCCATGGACGAGGTCTGGCACCTCGCCCCGGGCGCCGCCGGGAGCTCCCCTGTGGACGGTCGAGAGCCCTGACGGCGCCGGTGGATCAGGCGTTCCGCCAGTTCGAGCACTGCCAGTTGGGCGTCTTCTGGCAGACGCGGAAGATGGTCACCGGGTTGTCGGAGGTGCCCGGGATCTTGGCGCTGCAGCCGGAGCTGCTGCCGTTGGCGTCGTCCACGCCGGAACCGCCGCCGCTGCGGGTCCGCCACTCGGTGCGGAAGCCGTAGCCGTCGCTGAAGGTGTCGCACGCGTACACCCGGGTGTGGCCGTTGGTCACGCCTCCGTAGCCGCAGCGGATCGCGCCCTGGTAGCTGCAGTTGACGATCTCGGCGTAGGCGTCGTCTGCCGACGCGGCCGGGGCCACGGCGACCGTGCCGAAGGCGGCGAGCAGCGCCGCTCCGGCCAGGGTGGGCAGTCGGTGGTTCCGCACGGTTTCCTCCTGCTGGTTTCGGTGGCGGTACGCACCGTCCACTCCGGACCTCCGCCCCGGTTGAGGGCTGGGGGCGGAGTTCACCCGATCGGCGGCATCTCGCTACCGAAGCTCGTCGAGCAGCAGGCGTGCGGCCGTCGCCGCGCCGCCGGTGCGGATCTGCGCTCCCAGCGCCTTCGCCCGTACCGCGGTTTCCGGTGCCAGCGCCATGTCGAACGCCGCGGTCAGTGCCTCGAACGTCGCCGTCGGGCCGTCGAGAGCCGCGCCGACCCCGTTCGCGGCCACCCGGCCGGCCCAGTACGGGTTGTCCGCCAGGCGGATCGGGACCACCACCTGGGGCACGCCCGCCCGGGCGGCCGTCTGCGTCGTGCCCGCGCCGCCGTGGTGGACGACCCCGGCCAGCTTGCCGAAGAGGCGCTGGTGGTTGACGTCGCCGATGGCGAAGCAGTCGTCCACGGCCAGCTCCGCCCAGCCGCGGGAGACGAGGACCCGGTACCCCCGGGCGCGGCTCGCCTCGACCGACCAGCGGGCGATGTCCGGTGCCGGGCCGATGCTGCCGAAGCCGACGTAGACCGGCGGCGGCCCCGCGTCCAGGAACGCCGTCAGCTCGGCCGGCAGCGGCCGCTCGTCCGGCGAAGTCCACGCACCGGTCTGGATCACTTCGAGGTCCGGGGTGGCCGGTCCCAGCACCGGGTCGGCCGCCAGCCACGGCCGAGCGGAGTAGACGTGGTCGCGCACGTTGTCCACCGGCGGCAGGCCGAGTGCGGCCCGGTGCGCGTTGAGCGGTTCGCGGAACTGCGCGTTCACCCGTTGGGCGTCCAGCTCCCACCGCGCCGCGTTGCCCGCGCCCTCGGGCTCCGGCCAGCCGGGCCGCGGGGGCGGCGCGTGGTGCGGCGACGGCAGGTTGACCGCCGCGTAGGTCGCGTAGACGTAGCGGATGCCCGCGGCTTCGGCCACGGACCGCGCGGCGACCTGCGCCAGGCCGGCCGCCACCAGCGCGCCGCAGCCGTCGGCCGCCGCGGGCAAGACGTCGAACTGCGTTTCGAGCAGCTCCGCCCGGTACCGGGTCAGTTCCGCCGGCGTCGGGGGAGCTGTCGCGCGCATCAACGCCCGCACCGGTGGCCCGACCGGCACCGGCTCGATCCCGAGACCGGCCAGCCGGTCGGTGAACTCCTCGTCCGGCGGGGTGCACATCCGCACGTCGGCGCCGAGCGCCCGCAGCTGGACCGCGAGGGCGACGAGCGGTTCGACGTCGCCACGCGTCCCGTACGTCGACAGCAGTACCCGCGTCACCGCGATGCCCCGGCGTAGAAGCCGACCGGCATCGTGACGTCGGCGCTCGACGCGCCGCACTCCAGCATCCACAGCGCCGCGGCCGGGCCCAGCTCCCGGCCCAGCACCCCGAACGCGGCCGGGTCCGGCGCCACCGCGCGCGCCTGTTCCACGCCGCGCCCGAACGCGACGGGGTCCCAGCCGTCCGCGTCGCCGTCGCCGAGGGAGCACGCGCCGCCGGTCAGCGTCGCGACCGGCAGCGGGCCGGGCACGCCGAGCAGGCCGTGGGTGCGTTCGCCCACCAGGACGCCCATCCAGTGCGAGCTTTCCGGCGTGGGCCGGGGACCGGTCCACCGGGGCCGCCCGTCCATGTCCGGGAGCTTCGCCGGCGGGCCGGACACCGCCCAGCGGCCCGCCCACTCCACGGCCAGCCCGGGCGCGCTGCGGGTCGCGGGGTTGTGGAACCTGGCCATGTCCCACCGGTTGCCCACCGCGACCGCGGCCAGGTCGCGGTGCGGCCAGACCCGCGCTTCCCACCAGAAGCCCCACGGGAACGCCGCGGTGTGCCCCCACCACCAGTCCTCGCCCAGCGCCGGATCGGCGAGTTCGAGGGTCAGGCCGGAAAACGAGCGGACGCCGTGCGGGCTCGGGCGCTCGGCCCGCGGGGTCACCATGGCCGCGAGCGAGTCCGGGCCGACCAGCCCGCGCTCGCCCCGGGCGGTGCGCAGCAGGGATTGCAGCAGCCGCGCGAAGTCCGCGGCACTGGTGTGCATCCCGACCCCCGGGTAGGCCGCCGTCCGCAGGGGCGGGCTCGGCAGGCACCAGTCGCCGAAGGCGAGGTACCCGGTGGCGCCGGCGGTGTTCCCCGTGCCGTCGTCGATGCTCGTGCGCCGCATCCCGGCCGCGGCGAACACGTCCCGCTCGACGCGGGCCCGGTACGGTTCGCCGGCCAGGTGCTCGACCACGCCGCCGAGCACCCCGACACCGAAGCTGGAGTACGAATAGGACCCCGGGGCCGTCACCAGCGGTAGTGCCCCGCCGTACTCGACGGCGCGGCCGGTCTCGTGCCGGCGGCGGACGTAATCGAGGATCGGCTCGGCCGGCGCGGTGGGCGAGACCGCGGTGACGATGTCGCTGGAATAGCCGCCCTGGTGCGCCGCCAGCATGGCGGTGGTGGCGGGCGCCGCACCGGGACCGCGCAGTCCGGCGGGCAGCACCTGGTCGACCGGCGTGTCCAGCCCGGCCATGCCCGCCTCGACGAGCTGCAGGAAAGCCAGGCCGGTGACCGGTTTGGTGAGCGAGCCCGCCGGCGCGGCCGTCTCGGCGGTCATCGGCGTGCGCGCCGCCAGGTCCGCGAACCCGGTCGCGGCCGTCCGCAGGTCGTCGCTCGTCGCGACCGCGACGGCGACCCCGGGCGTGCCGGTGACCGCGGCCAGCCGGGGCAGGACGGTGTCCAGCGCCGCCACCACGTCGTCGAGCATGCTCACCCCTCGGTGGTGTTGTAGTTGACGATCCGCGCCACCATGAGGGCGCGCGCCCCGGCCAGCGGGCTGTCCGCGTCCCGCCGCGCCACGTCCGGCAGCCGGTGGGCCTGGTCCTCGGTGACCGCCACCATGCCCCAGAGCGCGTTGAAGCCCGCCGGGTCGGCCGGCTTTTCCGCGGCGGCCTCGACGGTCACGAAGCCGTCCCCGCCGGCCACCGTCAGGGCGCCCATCTGCCGCAGCACGCCGGGATCCCGCTCTTCGGCGGCCACCACGCTCCAGCCCGCCACGTCCGCCTGCCGCAGCGCGGAAAGCAGGCTGTCGACGCCGCTGACGACGATGTCGGGCAGGACCAGCGCCACCGGTCCCCGCGTCAGCGGCAGGGCGCACCGGATCGCGCCGTCGAGCCCCGGCTCGGCCACGTCGTCCTGGTAGACGAAGACCAGCTGGAAGGTCCCGGCGTAGCGCGCCAGGTACTTCACCGTGTCCAGCTTGTGCGGGCCGATCACGACGACCACGCGCACGCTGAGCCCGCTCTTCACCAGTTCCACCACGGCTTCGAGGCTGCGGTCCAGCACGGTGACCCCGGGAGCCAGGCAGTGCAGTTCCTTCGCGTACGGCGCTCCGAACCGCGTTCCCAGCCCGGCGCAGGGCAGGATGACCGAAACATCAGGGGTGTTCACCGCAGCCGCACCGCCAACGCGACCCGGTGCCGGGCGCGCGGCAGCGGCACCCACGCCGCCTCACCCGTCGGCGCCACCTCCGGGAAGCGCTCGAACAAGCTCCGCAGCGCGACCTCCGCCTCCAGCTTCGCCAGCGCGACCCCGAGGCAGAAGTGCGGCCCCCAGCCGAATCCCACGCTGCCTTCGCGGCCGCCGTGCTCGGCCTGCCGGCGGATGTCCGCCCGGTGCGGGCAGGCGAACTGCCGCGGGTCGCGGTTGGCCGCGCCGAGCACCGCCTGCACCGCGTCGCCCGCGCGAATGGGCACGCCACCGACCACCAGGTCGGTGGCCGCGTACCGCAAGCGGGCCAGCTGGACCGGGCCGTCCGTGCGGACCAGCTCGCGCACCGCCGCCGGCCACAGCTCGGGCTCGCGGCGCAGCAGCTCCCGCTGCGCCGGGTCGCGCATCAGCGCCAGCGCCGCGTTGGCCAGCATGTTCGCCATCGTCTCGTGGCCGGCCAGCACCAGGAACACGACCAGGGCCACGACGTCGACGTCGGTCAAGTCGTCCTGGGCGACGACCTCGCTGAGCAGGTCGTCCCGCGGCTCGGCCCGGCGGCGGTCCACCAGAGCGTGGCAGTAGGCGAACATCTCACCCAGCGTCGGCGTGATCCGCGCCGGGTCGCCGTCGACCAGGACCTTGCCCCAGCGGTACCAGTCCGCCCAGTCCGCTTCGGGCACCCCGACCAGTTCGCACACCACCGCCATCGCCAGCGGGTAGGCGTACTCGTCCAGCAGGTTCGCCGTGCCGCCCAGGCCGTCGAGCAGCTCGTCGACGATCTGCTGCACCCGCGGGCGCAACGCGGCGACCCGCGACGCGCCGAACGCGTGGCTGATGCTGCGACGCAGGCGCGTGTGCTCGGCGCCGTCGAGGCTCAGCAGGCTCGCCTGCAGGTAGGGCAGGTGCTCCCGGGGTGTGCCCAGCGCGAGGAACGCCTCCTCCTGCGTCTGCGCGCCCTGACCCGGCAGGCCGGCCGGGTCGTTGCGCACGGCCGGATCCGCCAGCACGGCGCGCACCTCGGCGCTGCCGGTGACCAGCCAGCCTTCCGCGCCGTTCGGCAGCCGGGCGCGGCAGACCGGCGACGCGGCGAGGATGCGGTCGTAGCCGCGCATCGGGTCGTCGAGGACGGCCGGATCGCGGACGTCCACCACGGGTTCGGACGACATGGGACAGCGCTCCTCGGGGAAGACGGGGTCAGCCTTTGAGCGGGCCGCCGTTGATCGCGACGCGGTGACCGAAGCGGGTGTGCGGGTAGTAGTCGTACGTCGCGTGGTGCTGGACGCAGCGGTTGTCCCAGAACACCAGCGTGTCCGGCTCCCAGCGGACGCGGCACGCGAGCATCGGCCGGTTCGGCACGACCGAGAACAGCAGGTCGAGCACCGCCTGGCTCTCGTCGGCCGACAGCTGCGGGATGCGCGAGGTGTAGGCCGGGTTGACGAACAGCAGGGGCCGGTCGGTCTCGGGGTGCCGCACCACCACCGGGTGCTCGCTCACCGGCGGCTCGTACCCTTCGGGGATCTTGTGGCCGCGGAAGGCGTGCGCGCCGTCGTGGATCGCGGTCAGCCCGGCCAGCAGCTCCTTCAGCTTCGGCGACAGCATGTCGTAGGCGAGGTGCATGTTCGCGAAGAGCGTGTCGCCGCCGCTGCCCGGCTCGGGCACCCGCGTGATGTGGAGCATCGAGCCCAGTGACGGCTCGGCGTCGGCGGTGCCGTCGGCGTGCCAGCCGTTGCCGAAGACGTTGGCCGACTCCGGCGCGGTCGCGACCTCGAGGATGTACGGGTCGCCGTGCTCGGGCGGCGGGTTGACCGGGCGCAGCTCGCCGAAGCTCGCGGCCAGGCGCTTGTGGTCCTCCACCGAGATGTCCTGGTCGCGGAACACCAGCACGTGGTGGTCCAGGAAGGCCGTCTTCAGCTCGGTGAGCTGTTCTTCGGTCAGTTCCCGCGTCAGGTCGAGGCCGGTGACCTCGGCGCCGAGCACCGGGGTCAGGCCCCGCACCGCCAGGGTCCGGTAGTCGCGCGCCGGCCGCGTCGTGATCCGCTTGACGGCGTCGAGTTCGTACTGCTCCATGGTTTCCTTTCCTCCGGTGGGTCTCACCGTTCGATGGCGGCGGCCACTTCGGTGACGTGCGGGGCGCGCACGATGCCGTAGTGGGTGGCGGGCAGCTCGTGCCAGCCGCTCGGCTCGGGCAGCAGGGCGCGCCAGCCGTCGCGGCCGGCCACCGGCAGGCCGGGCTCGGGTTCGGTGGCGAGCCAGACGTGGCTGGGTGTCGCGGCCAGGCGGGGCAGCTCGTGCCCGGCCATGCTGCGCAGGTTGGCCCGGCACGCCCGGGCCAGCCGCCGCGCGTGCTCGCCCGCGGTGCCGCCGGAGGCGCCCAGCTCGCGCTCGAAGACCGTCTCCAGCTGCGCGTCGCTGTAGTCGGCGGCGCTCGCGCCGGGCGGCGGCGGGTCGATCAGGTGCAGCGCCCGCACCGGCTGCCCGGCCGCCTCGGCTTCGGCGGCCATGCCGGCCGCGACCCAGGCGCCGAACGACCACCCGGCCAGCTGCCAGGTGCGGCCGGGGAACTGCGCGCGCAGCGCCGCGTGGTACCGGCGGGCCCGGTCGGCGACCGGCCAGCCGGGCGGTTCCGGCCGGCCGAGCGCCGGGTCGGCGATCACGCAGACGCCGAGCCCGGGCGGGAGGGCTTCGACGAGCGCGCGGTAGGCGTGCACGTCCCCGCCGACGGGGTGCACGAGGCAGACGGCTTGTTCGCCGCTGCCTTCGCGCCAGACCTGCACGACCACTTCGCCGGCGTCGGCGGCTTGGGCGAGCTTGGCCAGCAACGCCGACATCGTGACCT
Organism: Amycolatopsis sp. NPDC058278; assembly: GCF_042881395.1. Classification (NCBI taxonomy): domain Bacteria; kingdom Bacillati; phylum Actinomycetota; class Actinomycetes; order Pseudonocardiales; family Pseudonocardiaceae; genus Amycolatopsis; species Amycolatopsis sp. NPDC058278. Next base: position 23,942 of record NZ_JBHVXZ010000057.1, read on the forward strand.
CGGGGCCGAGCCAGGCGAGGTCGAGGTCGACGCCGTACAGGCGTTTCACCGAGTCGACGACGTCCAGCAACGTGAGGGAGTCGGCGCCGAGGTCGTACAGCGGAACGTCCGGATCGAGTTCGGCGACGCCCAGGAGGGCGCGTACTTCCTCGGTCAGGTCCGCCGCGGCCGGTTTCGCCGCCGGCGTGGTGTCGCGTTCGTGGAAGGTCCGGGCGGCGTCGAGGCCGGTCGTCGCGACCAGGACGTGCGGAAGACCCGTCGCCAGCGAGCGGGCGAAGGTGCGCCGGCCCTCGGCGTCGCTCAGGCCGACGGCCAGGTGGGCCTGGTGCCGGGGATCGGTTTCCAGTGCCGTGACGGCCATCCCGCTGTCGCGCCAGACGTCCCAGCCGATGGCGAGCCGGGCGGTCGGGCCGTCGCGGTGGGCGAGCGCGTCGAGGAACCCGTTGGCCGCGGCGTAGTCGAGCTGGCCGGTGCCGCCGAACTGCGCGGACAGCGACGAGCAGGAGACGGCGAACTCCGGCCGGTCGCGTTCGATGAGCCGTTCCACGAGGAGGGCGCCGGCGAGTTTTCCGGTCGGCGTGCTTTCGCCGCGGGTGGCGATCAGGCCGCCGGCCGGTGTCCCGGCCGCGTGCACGATCCCGGCGAGGGGAGCGGGGATCTCCTCGGCGGTGACGGTGGTGAGGTCGGCGGCGAGCAGGTCGACGCGGTCCGCCCACGGTTTGAGGGCCTCGGGCAGGAAGGGGTGGCGCGCGAGCAGGATGACGCGGCCGCCGGTGCGGGTCAGCAGCTCCTCGGCGATCGCGGTGCCGATGCCGCCGGTGCCGCCCAGGACCAGGTACGTGCCGTCGTGGAGCCCGACCTCGGTGGCGGCGACGGGCGCGCTGTCCTGCGTCCACCAGAAGCCGTTGCGGAGGGCGACCCGCGCCGGCGGGGTGGGGCCGGTGAGCAGGTCGGCGAGCTGGTCGAGGTCGGGGCTTTCGAGGTCGACCCAGTGGCCGGGCAGGCCGCTTTCCTGCGGGCCGACGGCGAGGATCCCGGCCAGCAGCCCGGCTTCCGGGCGCGTGACGGCGCCGTTCGCGGGCGCGGCGCCGGCTGAGAGCCACCACGTCCTGAGTGGACGGTCGTGGGCGGCCCGCAGGAGAGCGGCGGGCGTGTCGAGGCAGGCCCGGCGCGCCCGGTCCAGTGACTGTTCGCCGACGGGTCCGGTGATGCCGAGGGGGAGGGTGTGCAGCCAGTCGATTTCGGTGGCCGGTAACACATCCAGCACCTGGCGGAGGTGGGTCGTGTCGGCCGGGTCGGCTTCGAAGGTGTCGGGCCCGAGGCGGGCGAAGCGGTCGGCGACGTGGACCCGCACGACGCGCGGATAGACGCTGTCGAGGGCGGGAGCGGTGAGCGGGCCTTCGCCGCAGATGACGAGGACGCGATCGGTGGGGGTGGCGGTGGCCGCGCGGCGCAGGCGGACCCAGGTGGGCTGGTGCAGCCACTCGGCTTCGGGCAGCCGTCCGACGGCGGCCCGGCGCGGGAAGTCGAAGTCGCGCGCGGCGAAGGCGGGCGGCGGGAAGTCCCACGGCGCTGGGGCGGGGGCCTGGCCCCAGTCGACGGGAGCGCCGCCCGGCCAAGCGGCAGCCGGTTCGGCGGCACTTTCCCATGACCGTGCCGGGTCGGGAGCGGCTTTTTGCCGTGCGGGTGCCGGGTCGGGAGCGGCGCTTTCCCGTACGGGTGCCGCGCTGGGCACCTCTTGCGGCTCGGCGGTGCGGAGCCACTCGACCGCCGCGGCCGCGTCCGCGCAGGCCGCCGCCATGCGCCAGCGCCCCTCCGGGCGGCCGGTCTGCAGATGCCGAAGTACGTCCAGATAGGACTCCGGGTGCGCCGCCAGGTAGTCCGCCACCCGAGCCGCATCGAGGCGCACCGCCGCCGCGCTGCGAGCCGAAAGCACCAGGCACCGCAACGGATCCGGGCGCGAGGCCGGCACCGGGCGGACCGACTCCAGCACCACGTGCGCGTTCGTTCCGCCGATGCCGAAGCTGCTCACCCCCGCCACGCGCGGGCCCGCCGGCCACGGCTCCGCCCGGGTCGGCACCCGGAACGGCCCCAGGTCCACCGCCGGGTTGGGCGCGCGGAAGTCCGCCGTCGGCGGGAGGACGCCGTGGTGCACCGCCAGGACCGCGCGGATCAGGCTCACCACACCCGCCGCCGCGCCCAGGTGGCCGACCTGGCTCTTCACCGAGGACAACGCACACGCCGCCGCCTCGGGCATCGCCTCGCGCAGGGCCGCCACCTCGATCGGGTCGCCGAGGCGGGTCCCGGTCCCGTGCGCCTCGACGTAGCCGACGTCCGCGCCGGAGCGGCCGGCCCGCCGGAGCGCGGCCTGGATCGCCGCGCGCTGCCCGGCCGGGGACGGGGCGCTGTAGCCCTGCTTCACCGCGCCGTCGTTGGCCACGGCGGACCCCGTGAGCACCGCATACACCGTGTCGCCGGCCCGCCGGGCCGCCGAAAGGGGCTTCAGGACCACCACGCCGACGCCGCTGCCGCCCACCGTGCCGTCCGCGTCGTCGCTGAACGGGCGGCAGTGCCCGTCCGCCGAGAAGATGTGCTGCGGCCGGTACCGGTACCCCTCGGCCAGGGTGACGTCGACGAGCACACCGCCCGCCAGCATCACGTCGGCCTCGCCGCCGCGCAGCATCCCCGCCGCCTGGTGGACCGCGACCAGTGAACTCGAGCACGCGGTCTGGGTCGTCAACGCGGGCCCGGTCAGGTCGAGGTGGTAGGCGACCTTCGTGGCGAGGAAGTCCTTCTCGTGGTGCAGGGCCAGCTGGAAGCCGTCGGGCAGGGCCGTCGGGTCGGCCTCGCGCAGCATCTGCCGGAAGTAGGTGTTCTCCCCGCAGCCCGCGACCAGCCCGACGCCGGCACCCGAAGTGATCCCGGCGTGCGCCAAGGCTTCCACGCAGGCCATCAGCAGCTGCCGCTGCTGGGGGTCCATCAGCGCCGCGTCGCGGTGACTGATCCCGAAGTGCTCCGGGTCGAACGCCAGCGGGTCGGCCAGGATGCTGCGCGCGCCGACCAGGCCGTCCGCCGCCGGGAACTCCTCGATGCCCCGGCGACCCGAAACGACCAGGTCCCAGAAGGCGGCCAGGTCCCGCGCGCCGGGCAGCCGCACCGCCATGCCGACGACCGCCACCGGCTCATCGGCGGAACCCGGGCCCGCGGCCCGGGCCGGCGCCGGGCCGCTCTCGAGGTGCCGCGTCAGGTCCCGGAGGGAGACGTGCTCGAAGAGGTCCGCCACGGTGAACCGGTACCCGGCTTCGGCGCAGCGCAGGTGGAACCGCATCAGCGACAGCGAACTGGCGCCGGCGGCGAAGAACGTCTCGTCGGGACCGATCGACGCGCCGGTCACCTCCTCGAACAACGCCGCCAGCTCACTCGACGGCCGGACGGCCGTCCGGTGGAGATCCGTCCCCGGCGTCCGGGGAGCGGCGTCCCGGTCGAGCTTCCCGCTCGGCGTGCGCGGCAGGGCGCCGACGACGCGGAAGCGGTCCACCCGCGCGTGCGGCGGCAGCAGCGGCACGAGGAAATCGGCCAGCTGCGCGGCGGAAGGCGTCCGGCGGCACTCCAGGAACGCCGTCAGCCGGTCGCCCTCGGCCGCGACGACCGCGTTGACGACGTCCGGGTGCCGCAGCAGCGCCGCCTCGACCTGCCCGAGTTCGAGGCGGTGGCCGCTGAGCTTGACCTGCCGGTCGGCCCGGCCGTCGAAGTGCAGCAGCCCGGCACGGTCGAAGTGCGCGAGGTCGCCGCTGCGGTAGTACAGCTCCGGCAGCTCGGCGAACTTCTCCGGAGCCGCTTCGCCGAGGTAGCAGCGGTTCGCCGCGAGACCGCCGATGAGCAGCTCACCCACCTGTCCCGGCGGCAGCGGCGCGCCCGCGGCGTCGGCGACCCGCAGGACCGCGTTCGCCACCGGACGGCCGATGGCGGGCCGGTCGGGCCACACCGCGGGATCGCCATCCAGGGTCAGCGCGCTGACGACGTGGGTTTCGGTCGGGCCGTAGTGGTTGTGCAGGCGCGCGCCGGGCAGCCCGGCGAACCAGCGGCGGATCGCCGGCGTGCACACCAGCTGCTCCCCGGCGGTGATCACGTCCCGCAGCCGCGCCGGGTACCGCCCGAGCCGGACGCCGTGCTCGGCGAGCAGCTGCAAGGCCACGTACGGCAGGAAGATCCGTTCGATCCCGGCCGTTTCCAGCTGCGCCAGCAGCGCCGGGACGTCGTGCCGCCACTCCGGGCGGATCAGGTGCAGCCGGCCGCCGCCGCACAGCGTGGTGAAGATCTCCTGGAACGACACGTCGAACGACAGCATCGAGAACTGCTGCGTCGCCGCGGGCGGGGCGTCCTGCCACTGCAGCAGGTTGGCCAGGGTGCGGTCCGGGACGCGCACGCCCTTGGGCACGCCGGTCGAGCCCGAGGTGAACAGCGTGTAGAGCGGCCGTCCGGCGTGCCGGGCCGGGACGTCCGGCACCGGCCCGCCGGTGAGCGTGACGAACCGCCGCTCGACGTCGGTCTCGAACGTTTCCCCCGGGGCGAGCAGGACGCAGCGCGGCCGGACGCGGTCGAGCATGGCGCGCAGCAGTTCCGGCGGGTACGCCGGGTCCAGGGGCACGGCGGTGATGTTCAGCCGGGCCAGGGCGAGGAGCGCGACGACGTGCTCGGCCGACGGCCGGAAGTACAGCGCGATGTCGGTGGCGTCCGCGGGCAGGGTGGCGGCGAGCCGGGCCGCGTGCGCGTCCAGTTCGGCGTAGGTCAGCGTCGTGTCGCCGGTCAGCGCCGGGGTGCCGGGCGTCCGCGCGACCTGACGCGCGAAGCCTTCGGCCACCGTCTCCCACGTCAGTCCGGTGGCGGCACCACGGCCGTGGTCACGGCGATCCGGAGTCCGGGCGTCGCCGTACAGGGCGCGGTCGAAGACTTCGCCGAGGGCCGTGGCCTCGGCTTCGGTGAAGTGGCCTTCCCCGTACTCCCACAGGCAGTCGAAGCCGTCGGTGCGTTCCACGACCGACAGCGTGAGCGCGCACTTGGCTTCGGCCGCTTCGATCCACTGTGGACTGACCGAGCAGCCCGGGAGCCGCAGCGCGCCGAAGTCGGTGTTCTCCAGGACGAACAGGTAGTCAAAGGCCGCGTAGGCGGGGTCGAGATCGGCGAACGCGACGTCCTGGTCGTCCAGCGCCGCCCCCGCCGCCTCGCCGAGCCGCCGGAGCTGGGTGTCCAGGTCTTCGTGCGGGTCCACCGAAAGCGGCACCCGCACGGTGTTGGCGAACATCCCGACGCTGTCTTCGAACTCGCGCACCGGCCGGTTCGCCACCGGCGCGGCGATCCGCGGCCGGGTCCGCCCGGTCACCGCGTAGAGACTCCACGCGAACACGCCCAGCAGGAGCTGGAACCGGGTCAAACCCAGCTCGCCGGCCCACTCGTCGACGCGTTCGCGGCCGATGCGGGTCGTGCGCAGCCGCCCGGCCAGGGACGCTTCACCGAGGGGCTCGGCATCGTCGGACCGCTCGGTCAGCTGGGCGCGGTAGCCGGGGGAGGCGTACCAGCTGGACTGCCACGCGGCGAAGTCGAGTGGCGTGTGCGCGTCCGGCCGCGGTGCGGCGCCGGACAGCTCCCGGAACAGGATGTTGAGCGACCAGCCGTCGACCGCGATGTGGTGCAGGCACAGCAGGAACGTGCCGTCGGGACGCCAGGCCGCGCGCAGCAGCCGGCCCGAGGCGAGGTCGAAGGGCGCGGTGAAGAAGTCCTCGCCGGGCTCGGTCCACGGGTCGTACGCCGGTTTCGTGACCTGCCGCAGGCCGTCGGGGATGGCCTCGAACGCGGTGCGCAGCGCCGGGTGCCGTTCGACCAGGCCACGCACGTCCCGGCGCAGCGCCTCGACGTCAGGGCGGCCGGTGATCCGGAACGCGAGCGGCACGTGGTACGCCGTGGATGCGGGATTTCGTTGCTGCACGAGCCAAAGCCGCTGCTGTTCACCGGTGGCGGGTGCGGTGGCCGCGCCGGTCGGTGGGGCCGGCTCCGGGTAGGCCGCGCGGCCCGCCCCCGAGATCGCCGCGGCGAGATCGGCGAAGGTGCCGCGTTGCACGACCGACGGCGCCAGGTCCGCGCGCCAGCGTTCCCGGATCGCGAACCGCAGGCGCAGCGCCTTGAGCGAGTCGCCACCGGACCGCAGCCACCGGTCGCCGGGACGGAGGTCCGGGACGCCGAGGATCCCCGTGACGACGGCCAGGACTTCGCGCTCCCACGCCGTCGCGTCGCCGCCGGTGTCCGGCCGCCAGGACGAGAACCCGCCCGCCAGCAACGCGGCTTCGTCGACCTTCCCGTTCGCGTTCCGCGGCAGTTCGCCGAGGCGGAACACGTGGTGCGGCCGCATGTAGGCCGGTACGGTCTCGGCCAGATGTGCCTCGTACGCCTCGAAGGACAGGTCACCGGCCACGACGAAGGCGAGCAGTTCGGCCGTGGTCGCGCGGCGCACGGCCACGTGGACCTGCCGGACCTCCGGGTGGGCCAGGAGCCGCTGCTCCAGCTCGCCCGGCTCGACCCGGAACCCGCGGACCTTCACCTGCCGGTCGGTCCGGCCGACGTAGGCGTACCGGCCGCCCGGCAGCACCCGGACCAGGTCGCCGGTGCGGTAGAACCGGGCGCGGCCCTCGTCGAACCACGGCAGCCGGACGAACCGCCGCCCGGTCTCCGCGGGCAGGCCGCGGTAGCCGAGGGCGACGCCGGCTCCGGAGAGGTACAGCTCGGCGACCTCGCCTTCGGTGGCCACGCGTTCGTCCGGCGTCACCGCGACCGCACCGGTGCCCGGCAGCGGGCGGCCGATCGGCACGACGTCGCCGTCGAAGCCGCGCGGGATGGCGTAGCTGAGCGCGAACGTCGTCGTCTCGGTCGGGCCGTAGCCGTTCTGCAGCCGCGTCGGCGCGTCCGGGTTGGCCCGGTACCAGCGGCGGATCAGCGGGGCGTTGAGCTGCTCGCCGCCGATCACGACGCGGCGCACCGTGGCGAAGCTGCCCGGCACGGTCTCGGCGACCGCGTTGAACAGCGTCGCGGTGACGAACATCGTGTCGATGCGCTCGCGGACCAGCGCGTCGGCGAAGGCCTGCGGGTCGCGGACGGTTTCGTCGTCGAGCACGACGCACGTGCCGCCGGTCAGCAGTGGCACCCAGACCTCGAAGCTGAGCGCGTCGAACGCGGGGTTGGCCAGGCAGGCGAACCGCGTGCCGATGTCGAGCCAGCCGGGTTCGGCCAAGCGAAGGATCCCGGCGTCGCGGACCTCGACCCCTTTGGGCCGCCCGGTCGTGCCGGAGGTGGCGAAGAGGAACGACGCCGGTGCGGGCTCGGCGGGCGTGCCCGCTTCGGCGGGTTCGGCCAGCAGTTCGGCCGGTGTGACGCCGCGGAGGTCGTCGCTGACGACCACGACCGCGCCCGCGTCGGCGAGGATGGCGTCCCGGCGCGCGGGCGGGCTCTGCCGGTCCAGCGGGACGACCTGGCCGCCGAGGCGCAGCACGCCCAGCATGACCTGGATCAGTTCCGCCGAGCGTGGCAGCCCGACGGCGACCGCGTCGCCCGGGCGGATTCCCCGGTGGGACAACGATTCCGCGACGGCGGCGGCTCCCGCGTTCAGCTCGGCGTAGGTGAGCCTGCGGTCGCCGTCGGACACGGCGAGGGCGTCCGGGTGCCGCAGGGCCCGGTCGTGGACGCGGCGGGCGATCGACGTCATCGGGCCGCCAGCTCGGCCGAGATGATCTCGGCGACCAGCGGCAGCGCGTCGCTTTCCAGCATGTCCCAGTGCCCGCAGTCCGCGGGGACCACCTCGAATTCGCCCCGCGCGCGGCGGCGCCAGAACTCGGCGGTGCCGGGCACGGTGTCCTCGCCGACGGCCTGGACGAACACCACGCGCGCCGCCGTCTCGCCCGGATCGTGCTCGCGGGCGGTCAGCCGGTTGTGGTTGTACGTGCGGTGGTAGCGCTCGATCTGCGCGTCCTCGATCCCCGGGTACATCCCGTTGAAGCGGACCAGTTTCTCGCGGAACTCGGCCGCGGGCACCGGCTCGATCGCCGCCTTCCCGGCGGGGTCGTCGGTGGCGGTGGTGTCGAGCAGGACGACGCTGACGCGCGGGTGGTGCTCCGCGAGCCGTCGGCCCATCTCGTGGGCGACCAGCCCGCCGTACGAGAGTCCACAGAGGACGAGTGTTTCCTCCGGCCGCGGGCCGACCAGCCGCAGGTACTCCTCGGCCATCGCCTCGACGCTCGGCAGCGGCTCCTCACCGGCGTTGAGCCCGGGGGACTGGATCCCGAGGACACCGGCGTCTTCGGGCAGGGCGGCGCTGAGCGGCAGGTAGCAGAACGCCGTGCCGCCCGCCGGGTGCACGCAGACGACGCGGGCCCGCCCGGCGCCGCGGCGGAACTCGATCAGGCTGCCGGTCTCCGGCAGGTGGTCCATGCGCAGCAGTGCGGCCTGCGCCTCGATGGTCGGGTGCAGGATGACGTCCCGGATCGGCAGCTCGCGGCCGAACTCCACGCCGATCGCGTGGGCCAGCTTGATCGCCGAGATCGACGTGCCGCCGACGTCGAAGAAGCCGTCCGAGACACCGATCGCGGGGTGCAGCAGCAGGTCCCGCCAGATCCGCAGCAGGGCCAGCTCGACGTGGTCGCGCGGGGCCGCGGTGTTGACCGGGTTGTTCGATGCGCTCGTGCGGGCGCGCGCCAGCACGGCGTCGCGGTCGAGCTTGCCGCTTCGGCTCAGCGGCAGCCGGTCGAACTCGGCGAACACCGACGGGATCATGTAGTCCGGCAGCCGGTCCGCCAGCGCGGCCCGCCACTCGTGCGGGGTCCGCGGCTCGTCACCGGCGACACCGGCGACGAGCCGTGGCTCGCCTTCGCGGTCCACCAGCACGGCGGCCTCCCGGACCCCGGGCACGGCCAGCAGCGCGGCCGTCACCTCGCCGGGCTCGATGCGGAAGCCCCGCAGCTTGATCTGGTCGTCGCGGCGGCCGGCGTACTCGGCTTCGCCGTCCGGCAGCCATCGGGCGAGGTCTCCGGTGCGGTACATCCTTTCGCCGGGCACGAAGGGGTCCGCCACGAACCGCTCGGCGGTCAGCCCCGGCCGGTGCAGGTAGCCGCGGGCCAGGCAGTCGCCGGCCAGGAAGACCTCGCCCACGACACCCGGCGGCACCGGGCGCAGCCGCTCGTCCAGGAGGTACAGCCGCGAGCCGGGCAGCGGCCGCCCGATCGGGGCCGGCCGGTCCCGTGGCCGCGGGTCGACGTGCGCGGTCGCGTAGAGGGTGGCTTCGGTCGGCCCGTAGCCGAAGCAGATCCGCAGGCCCGGCACGGCCGCGGCGAACCGGGCGAGGGCGGCCTCCGGCAGCGGTTCGACGCCGGTCAGCAGCTGCCGCAGCGCGAGCCCGTGCAGGCGCCCGGGATCTTCGTCGATCCACCGGACGTATGCGGGTGGCAGGAAGGCCTGGACCACCCGGTGTTTTCTCAGCCAGGTCAGCAACGCCGCCGGATCGGGCCGGACGTCCTCGGGCACGACGTGCAGGACCGCGCCCGTGGTCAGCGGCAGCAGTAGTTCGTGCACCGAGGCGTCGAAGCCGATGCTCGACCACGCCGAGGTCGCTTCGCCGGGGGTCGCCCCGAAGCGGTCCAGCCATTGGTCGAAGAGGGTGAGGACGCTGTGGTGGGTGACGGCGACCCCCTTGGGGCGCCCGGTCGACCCCGACGTGTAGATCACGTAAGCGGTCTCGCCGGGCTCGGTCGTGACCGGTCTCCGGGTCTCGTCGCCTTCGGCCTCGATGGCGGTGACGTCCTCGCCCAGGACCAGTACCGGGCACGCGTCCTCGACCATCGCCGCTCGCCGGGCGGCCGGCTGCGCCGGGTCGAGCGGGAGGTAGGCGGCGCCGGTCTTCAGCACGCCCAGCACGGCGGTGACCAGATCCGCCGACCGTCCACTGAGGACGCCCACCACCCGGCCCCGGCCGGCCCCGCGGGCGCGCAGGGCGTTGGCCAGCTTCGTGCTGCGGCGGTCCAGCTCGCCGTAGGTGCGGGTCCGGCCGTCGCAGACGAGCGCGGGCGCGTCCGGGGTGGCGTCGGCGTGGGCGGTGAGCCGGTCGACGAGCCCGCCGGGACGTCGTCGCGGCCGCGGGCCGGTGCTCCAGGCGGTGAGGATCTCGTGGCGTTCGGCGGTGTCGAGGAGCTCGTAACCCGCGAGATCGGCGTCCGGCCGCGTGGCCAGCTGGTCCAGCAACCGGACGAGGTAGCGCGCGTACCGCTCGGCGGTCGCGTGGTCGAACAGGGCGACGGCGTAGTCGAGGTGTCCGAGAACATCGCCGTTCTCGCCGGCGAGGGCCAGGGCGAGGTCGAACTTCGCGGGCGCGTGCTCGACGTCGAGGGGTGCCACGGCCACGCCCGGCAGCTCCAGGAGGTCGTGCTGGGTCGGCACCCAGGCGAACATCGTCTGGAACAGCGGGGTGTGCGCCGGGCTGCGCGGCGGGTTCACCAGCTCGACGACCCGTTCGAACGGCAGCTCGGCGTGGTCGATCGCGCCCCGCAGGGCGGCGCGGACCTCCTTGAGCAGGACCGCACCGGTGCGCGGACCGGACAGGTCGGCGCGCACGGCCAGGGTGTTGACGAAGAACCCGAGCGTGTCGGGGTACGCGCCGGTGGCGCCGCGGTTGGCGGTGGGGACGCCGACAACGATGTCAGTTTGGCCGGAAAGCCGGGACAGCAGGAGGTACCAGCAGGTCAGGATGGTGGAGTAGAGCGTGACGCCGTGTTCGCGCGCCAACGTCGTCAGCCGCGCGGTGAGCTCCGGGCCGAAGGCGACGGGCACCCGTGCGCCGCGGAAGTCCTGCCGGGCCGGGCGCGGCCGGTCGGCGGGCAGCTCCAGCACCGGCGGCACGCCGTCGAGCCGCTCCCGCCAGTAGGCCTCGTGCGGCACCGGGCCGTCGCCGGCCAGCCAGTCCTGCTGCGCGCGGGCGTGTTCGCGGTAGGGCCGCGCGGGCGGCAGATCCGCCGCTGCGCCGCTCGACTGAGCGGCGTAGAGGACGCCGAGCTCGCGCAGCAGCAGGGTCCGGGACCAGCCGTCGAAGACGACGTGGTGCACGGTGATCAGCAGGACGTGGTGCTCGTCGTCCCGGAACTGCCGGTGCTCCCCGGTAGCGTGGAGATCGGGGGGCGGCGCCCCGGCCCCGATCAGCAACCGCGCCCGGGCCAGCGGCGCCCGCGTCAGGTCGAACGCCTCGAGCGGGTCGGCCCGCCGCACCTCGGCCGCTTCGCCCGGCCCGGCGACATCGGTGACGACGCACGGAAAGCCGTGACCGGCGGGTTCGACGACCTGCACCGGCCCGCCGTCCTCGACGACGATCCGGGTCCGCAGGGCTTCGTGGCGATCGGCCAAGGCGGCGAAGGCCCGGCGCAGCGCCTCGCGATCCAGCGGTCCCCGCAGCGTGAAGGCCATGGTCTCGTTGTAGGCCGGTCCCGCGCCGTCCAGCTGGGAAACGGTCCAAAGGCGCTGCTGACCGGACGACAGCGGGGCGGACACTCGCATCGACAACGGGCCTTTCCGGGCGGGGCGGGCGAACCGGTACTGCTTTGTGCCGTCGCAGCCGAGTGGGGGAAACGCTCTCTGTCTGTCGCGCCAGTTAACACCACACCATCGCGTGATGACGAGGGGTGACAGAAGTTTGCCCGGAAGTCCCTTGGCCCTGCCCGGTCCGGGTCACCGGGTGAGGAAACCGCCGTCGACGAACAGGTCGTGGCCGTTGATCCCGCCGTTGCGGAGCAGGAAGCCGGTCGCGTCGGCGATCTCGTCCATGGTGACCAGCCGCCCGATCGGGGTGTGCTCGACCTGTGCCCCGAGGTCGGCTTCGCGCCAGCGGGGACTGTCGCCGACCAGGCCCGGGTGCAGGGCGTTGACGCGGTGCGGCGCGATCTCGATGGCGAGCGTCTTCACCAGGCCGGTGATGGCGGCGTTGAAGGTGGTGATGACCGTGGAGCCCGGATAGGGACGTTCCTTGGCCAGGCCGCCGAAGAGCACGACCGACGCTTCCGGCGTGAAGCGCTCTCGCAGCACTCTGACGGCTTCGGCGTAACCGACCAGCTTCGTCGTCACCGCGGTGATCGCCTCGGCGATGTCGAAGTTCCGCAAGGTGTTCGGGCGCTGGTGGCTGGCCGTGATGACCAGGTGGTCGAGGGCCGGCACACCCGCGGCCGAAGCGGCGATGGTCTCCGGCCGGGAGAGGTCCAGACCGAGGCCGAGCGCGGTCGGCGCGATCTCCTTCGCGACGGCCTCGGCCCGGTCCGCGTCGCGGCCGGCGATCACCACGGTGCCGCCGTCGTCCGCGTGCCGCTGGGCGATGAAGCGGCCGAGCCCGTCGGTGCCGCCGATGATCATGGTGGTGCTCATGTGCTCTCCCCATCCTGTTGACCGATTGGTCATTAACCAGCATAGGCGGCTTGCTGACCACTTGGTAAATTGGGGGACATGACCCGACGTCCCCATCGCCGCGACCCGGAAGGCCACCGCCAGGCCATCCTGGACGCGGCCCGCGCCGCCTTCGGCGAACGCGGGTTCGCCCGCGCGACGGTGCGGGACATCGCGGCCCGCGCCGGCGTCACCCACGGCCTGGTCCTGCGGCAGTTCGGGTCGAAGGAGCAGTTGTTCCTCGCCGCCGTTCCCGGACACCGGGAGCTCGACGAGGTGGTCGCCGGCGACCCGGAAACGCTGCCCGAGCGCGTCGCGCGCGCCTACGTGGAGCGGATGGAGGCCAACGCCGCGGTCGACCCCCTCGTGGTCCTGCTGCGCAGCATCGCCTCCGACCAGCAGGCGGCCGCGAAGCTGTACGGCGCGATGGAGGCGAGCAGCATCCGGGCCTACCGCGAAGTCCTCGACGGCGAGGACGTCGCCGCCCGCGTCGCGATGCTCGGTGCGCAGCTCATCGGCGTGACGGTCAACCGGTACATCGCCCGCACCGGACCGCTCGCGGAGCTGCCGGTGCCGGCGCTGATCGACCACTTGGCCCGCACCCTGCGCCACATCCTCTTCGCCGCCTGAGGCCGGCGTCGGCGCTGTCGACGGGCTGTCAGCCCGTTGTGTTAACGCTCACATTGCCGGCCGTGCCGTCGTTGACCCGCCCCCGCATGCTGTCTAATGTGGACCAACTAGCCGGCACGCGGTCGCAGGAGGTGCGGTGCCCAAACGCACGGTGATCGTGTCGGTGGTGGCGTTGCTCGTGGTGGCAGCGGCTGTGGTCGCCGTGGTCGCGACCCGGGCGGACGGCACGGTCCCCGCCGAAGCGGCGAACCGCTCGGACGCCGCTCCCGCGATCGGCACAGCCGTCACCACCCCGCCCGTGAGCACGCCGCCGCCTTCGCCGTCGACCACGACGACCACCCCCGCGTCCTCCAGCGTCGCGGCGACGACGTCGTCCGCGGCCGCGTCGGGTGACGCGCCGCTCGCCGGGCGGATCAAGCCGGGGGCGAGCCACTCCGGCGTGGCCACCTTCTACGACACGGACGGCACCGGCGCGTGCGGGTACGACGCGAGCCCGGACCCGTTGAACGCGGCGATGAACGTCGCCGACTTCGAGGGTTCCCAGGCGTGCGGGGCCTACGTCGAAGTCCGGGCGGCCGGTGGCGCGAGCGTGACGGTGCGGATCACCAACCTGTGCCCGGCGCCGTGCCGGGTCGGGCAGCTGGATCTGAACCCGAAGGCGTTCGACCGCCTCGGGGCCCGCAATCGCGGGGAAATCGCGATCACCTGGAAGCTGGTGAGCCAGCCGTCGGCGAAGCAGATTTCGCTTCGCTACAAGGACGGATCGTCCCAGTACTGGTGCGGGATCCAGGTGATCGACCACCGCAATCCGGTGGCCCGGCTGGAAGTCCGGGCCGGCGGCAGCTGGAAACGGCTCCAGCGCACCGACTACAACTACTTCCTGTCGGAGAACGGCGCCGGCTGCGGCGGGGCGGTCGCGGTCACCGACATCTACGGCGAGCGGCTGGTCATCGACCCCCTGCCGGTCAAGGCCGGCGTCAGCCAGCCGGCGAACCGGCAGTTCGCCCAGCACTGAGCACACCGCGGTCGGGACGGCGTCAGGCGGCCCGGGGGACCGCCGGCCGTCAGTCCTCTTCGCCGATCGCCGCCAGGAAGGCCGCGAGGTCGTCGGTGAACCGCAGGAGCAGGTCGTAGAAGGTGCGGCGGTCCTCCGGCGCCCAGGCAGCGAGCGCGTCGTCGAACCAGCCGAGCAGGGTGGTGACGTATCGGCCGGCCAGTTCGGCGCCGTCGGGGGTCAGCTCGACCAGCCGGGCGCGCCGGTCGTCGGGGTCGGTCAGGCCGCGCACGAGCCGGCGTCGTTCGAGGACGTGCAGGTGCCGTGTGACGTGCGGGCCGGCGACCTGCATCCGGTCGGCGATCTCCCCGACGCGCATCGCCTTCCCGGTCAGGTGCAGGGCGAGGAGGATCGACAGCCCGGGCCGGTCGAGGTCGGCCCCGATCCGCTTCATCGCCCGCTCGCCGAGGCCGCTGCGGTTCATCAGGGTGCCCAGCTGCAGGATCCGGGGCAGCACGGCGCGCAGGTCGGACCCGTCGCCGGCTTCTGTGTCGGCCATCACACCTCTTAGGTAGCTAACTTAGGTATACAGTTGGTCGTGCCGGGAGTGGATCAGGGGCATTCTCGCACCTCAAATATAGATACCTAACTTAGCTATTGGAGCTGTCATGAAGCGCGTTTTGATTTCGGGGGCCAGCATCGCCGGGCCGGCACTGGCCTTCTGGCTGCAGCGGGCCGGATTCGCGGTCACCCTCGTGGAAAAGGCGCCCGAACTCCGGGTCGGCGGCTATCCCATCGACGTCCGCGGCACGGCTTTGGACGCCGTCGAGCGGATGGGGATCCTGTCCCGCCTGCGGGACCTGCACATCTCGACCCGGCGGCTGACCTTCCTCGACGCCGACGGCGGCGAAATCGTGGCCCTGGCCCCGGACGCCGTCATCGGCGGTATCGAAGGCGAAGACCTCGAGATCCGCCGCGGCGACCTGATCCGGACGCTGTACGACCTGGTGCGCGACGACGCCGAGGTCCGGTTCGGCGACACCGTCGAAACCCTCGCCGACCACGCCGACGGCGTCGACGTCACCTTCCGCAGCGGCCACCGGGACACCTACGACCTCGTGATCGGGGCCGACGGCCTGCACTCCCGGACCCGGGAGCTCGTCTTCGGCGACGAGGCACCGTTCCACCACTACCTCGGCTACAGCTTCGCCGGGTTCACCATGCCCAACGACTTCGGGCTCTTCCGCGAAGGGCTCGCGTGGAGCACGCCCGGCAAGGGCGCGGCGCTGTACGCGGTCCTCGACAGCGAGGAGGTCCACGGCTTCCTGGTCTTCGCCCGGCCGGAGCCGCCGCTGGCGGCGTTCCGCGACCCCGAAGCCCAGCGCGACCTCATCGCCCGCACTTTTGCCGGCGACGGCTGGGAAATCCCGCGCATGGTCGCGGCGATGCGCGAAGCCGGTGACCTGTTCTTCGACGTGATCAGCCAGATCCGCATGCCGCGCTGGTCGGCCGGCCGCGTCGCGCTCGCCGGCGACGCCGCCCACGCGCCGTCGTTCCTGACCGGGCAGGGCACCAGCCTCGCCCTCGTGGGCGCGTACCTGCTCGGCCACGCGCTGGCGACCATCCCGGACCACACGGCGGCCTTCGCCGCCTACGAGAACCGGTTGCGGGGTTTCGTCGAAGCCAACCAGGCCCTGGTGGGCGAAGGCCAGGCGACGCTCTTCCCGACCACGGCGGAAGCCCTCGATCGCCGCAACGCCGCGCTCCGGCAGCTGACCACGGCGCCGCGCGCGCCCCGGCCGGAGCACTCGGCGCTCACCCTGCCGGACTTCCCCGTGCCGGTGCGGTGAGGCGTCCGGCGTCAGACCCGGATCGCCAGCCAGACGGCCGCCGCCAGGGGCAGGACGGCCACGGCGAACGCGAACAGGAAGTGGCTCACGGCGACGGTCGTCACGGCGAGGGCGCGGCCGGTCGACAGCCGGTCCAGGGCGTCCTCCTCCGCGGGGAAGAACCGCCCGCCCCGCCGCATGGCGGCGACCGCGACCACCCAGAACGCGAGGACGCCGATCGCGATGATCACCACCCGGGCCGTCCCCCGGCCGCCCCGGCCGAGCAGGCCGTCCAGGGCCAGGAACTCGGCCGAGACGCCCAAGGCGATCGACACGAGCATCGCCAGGCTGAACACGACGCTCAGCGACTTCGGCGGCGGCGGTTCGGACGAGGGCCCGGCCGGCTTCGGCCGGTCGGCCCGCTCCGCGAGCACCACGGCGAGCAGCAGCGCGGGGATGACCTGGGCCGTGGTGGCCCAGAACTCGGTCGTGATCGGCACCCGGGCAAGGATGCCGCACCCGCCCGCCGGCGGCCCGGGCGGCTCGCGTGCGGGGGTGCGGGTGCCGGTCGTGATCGGCACCCGCACCGGCGTCCCGCCCCGGCAGCGTCAGCCGGCCGGGATGAGGAGGACCGGGAAGTTCCGGTCGACGACACACAAGCCCGTCGTGGCGAACATCTCGAGCGAGCTGCCGACGCACCGGCCCGCCGGCCCGCTCTCGGACTGGGCCGAGGCGGTTCCCGCCGAGCCGATGAGAACTCCGGTCGTCAACGCCAACGCACCCAGCGCGGCCGTGATCCGTCGCATGGCGATCCTCCTGTCGTAGAGCCGGTTCGCGATGGCGGGAGGCTGCCCAGGAACCGGGGCGGACGAACAGGTTCGCAGCGCATGGCACCGGCTCGGGTGACCCCCACACGGACCTCACCGGTCACCGACGTCGGCCGGCGTGACGCCGGTTCCGACGCAGTAGGCTGAGGCGAATGAGCACGGTATCCACCCCGGAGCAGTCGATGGTCGAAACCCGGCACCAGACCCGGTTGCTGACCCTGCTCCGGGACGACGGCCCGATGTCGCGGGTCGAGCTGGGGGAGCGGCTCGAGCTGCCGCGGGCCCGGGTCGGCGCCGAGGTGGCCCGGCTCGCCGAAGTCGGGCTCGTCGAGGCCGCGGGACCGTCGGCCAGCCGGGGCGGGCGGCGGTCGACGCTGGTCCGGCTGGCCGGCGAGCTGCGGGTGCTCGCGGTGGACGTCGGCGCGACGTCGGTCGGGGTGGCGGTCACCGACGCTTCGTGCGAGGTGCTCGCGCACACCGTCGAGGACGGCGATGTGCGGCAGGGGCCGCACCCGGTGCTGCGGCGGGTGGCCGAGCTCGCGGCGAAGGTCCGCGACGAGGCACCCGGCCGGCTGATCGCGGCCGGCGTCGGGCTGCCGGGCCCGGTCAGCTTCGCCGAGGGGATGGCCGTCGCGCCGCCGATCATGCCCGGCTGGGACCGGTTCAACGTGCGCGACCACCTGGGCGGGCTCTGGGGCTGCCCGGTCGCGGTGGACAACGACGTCAACGCGATGGCGCTCGGCGAGCGGCACGCCGGCGTCGCGCGCTCGACCGACGACCTGATGTTCGTCAAGATCGGCACCGGGATCGGCTGCGGGATCGTGCTCGGCGGCAAGGTCTACCGCGGGGTCGCCGGGACGGCGGGCGACATCGGGCACATCCGGCTCGACGACTTCGGCCCGACCTGCGCGTGCGGCGAGGTGGGCTGCCTGGAGGCCTACTTCGGCGGGGCCGCGCTGGCCCGCGACGGGCTGGCCCTGGCACGCAGCGGCCGTTCGGCGCACCTGGCCGAGGCGGCCGCCGGAGGCGGGGCGGTCACCGCCCGCGACGTCGGCCGGGCCGCCGCGGCGGGCGACGCCGGCGCGGTCAACCTCATCCGCGACGGCGGCAGGCGGCTCGGCCAGGTCATCGCCTCGCTGGTCTGCTTCATCAACCCGGGCATGGTGGTGATCGGCGGCGGGGTGGCCCAGCTCGGGCACCAGCTGCTCGCCGAGGTCCGCAGCGCGGTGTACCGCCGCTCCCTGCCGCTGGCCACCGGAAACCTCCCGATCGTGCTGTCCGAGCTGGGCGAGACGGCGGGCGTGATCGGGGCCGCCTGGTCGGCCACGGACCGGGCTTTCACGCTTAGCAGCTGAGCAAGTCGCTTACTCCGCGTTGCTGAACCCGTCCACTGTGTAACGTCGAAACTCTGCAGACTTTCGTATTCAGTGATCAAAAGTCTGTCCGGATGCGCACGTCTATCCGGGTGAAAACCCGACTTAACGTACCGGTATCACCTTGACGGGTGATGCGAGTCACCCTACTTTCGCTGCCTGAGCGCCAAAGTGCGTTCAGTAGTCAGCGCAAGATGGGGGCACCGTGGCCGTCACCGAAACGAGGCGAGCCGGCTCGGCGAGCCCACGTACGGCGAACCTGGCCGCGATCCTGCGGGCGCTGCGCACCGGCCCGCTCTCGCGCACGCAGCTGGCGGCCCGCTGCGGGCTCGCGAAGTCCGCGGTGCCCGGCCTGCTCACCGAACTCGCCGGACGCGGCCTGGTCCGGCCCGCCGGGGTGCTCCCCGGCAACGGGCGGCCGAGCCGGCTGGTCGAACTGCACGGCGAAGACGCGTACGCGCTGGCGCTGGGCATCGAAGCCGGCCGGTTGTCGGCGCTGGTCACCGACCTGTCCGGCCGGGTGCTGGCCGAGCGGGCGCAGATCGTCGACGTCGCCGCGCTCGGGCTGCCCGCCGGGATGGACGAACTCGCCCGCCTGGCCCGCGCAGTGCTGCCCGGTCCACCGGTCGGAGTCGCGATCTCGGTGCCCGGGCTGGTCGATCCGGCCGCCGCCGTGCTGCGGTTCGCCCCGGTGCTGCGCTGGCGGGACGCGGAGATCGCCGGCCTCATGGCGGCCCGGCTGGGCGTTCCGGCCGCCGCCATCGCCGTGGACAACGACGCCAACCTCGGTGCGCTCGCCGAGTCGGCCGAGGGCACCGGGACGGAGCTTTTCTACCTCGGCGGCGGACCGGCCGTCGGTGGCGGGTTCGTCTCCGGCGGCACGATCCTGCGCGGCGCGCGCGGCTTCGCCGGCGAGGTCGGGCACATCGCCGTCGACCCGTCCGGCGAGCGGTGTTCCTGCGGCCGGACGGGCTGCCTGGAGACCAAGGCGAACCTGGCCGCGCTGCTGCGCGCGGCCGCGGCCCCGGGTGACCCGCTGCACGATCCGGCCCCCGGCGTCGAAGGCCGCGTCGCCCTCCTCAAGGACCGCATCCGGCTCGGCGACCGGCGTGCGGTGACGGCGGTCCACGAACTCGGCGTCGCGCTCGGCATCGCCCTGTCCACTGTGGTCGACGTGCTCGACCCGGACGTCGTCGTGCTCGGCGGCTACTTCGCGGAACTGGGCGAGTGGCTGGTCGAACCGGTGCGCGTCGAGCTCGCCGCCCGGCCGCTCGGCCAGGCCCGGGTGGTGGCCTCCGGGCTCGGCCTGCGTGCTCCGCTGCGGGGTGCCGCGCACCTGGCGGCCGAGCGGCTGTTCGCCGACCCGACGCTTGCCGAGGAGGCCACGGTATGAGCGAGCTTGCGAGCGAATCATTCAACACTGCACTTCCGGCTCAGGCGGCACCGAGCGCCGGCGAGGTGTGCGCATGAGCCTGCTTTCCGTCCGCGGGATCGTGAAGAGCTTCCCCGGCGTGCGCGCCCTCGACGGCGTCGACCTCGACGTCGAACCCGGCGAGGTGCACTGCCTGCTCGGCCAGAACGGCGCGGGGAAGTCGACGCTGATCAAGGTCCTCTCCGGCGCGCACCGGCCGGACTCCGGCGAGCTCACCTGGGCCGGCGAGCGCGTCGAACTCGGTTCGCCGGTCGACGCCCTGCGCCTGGGCATCGCCACCATGTACCAGGAACTCGACCTGGTGCCCGGGCTTTCGGTGGCGGACAACATCTTCCTCGGCCACGAACGCGCCCGCTTCGGGTTCACCCGGATCTCCCAGGCCCGTGCCGAGGCCGCCCGCCTGATGGCCCGGCTCGGGCACCCGGACATCCGGCCGTCGACCGAGGTCGGCAAGCTCTCCGCCGCTGCGCAGCAGCTCGTGTCGATGGCCCGCGCGCTGGCCCACGACGCCCGGCTGCTCGTGATGGACGAACCCACCGCCGCGCTGGCCGGTGAGGAGGTCGACAACCTCTTCCGCATCGTCGGCGAGCTGACCGCCGACGGCGTCGCGGTCGTCTACATCTCGCACCGGCTCGAGGAGCTGCGCCGGATCGGGCACCGGGTGACCGTGCTCAAGGACGGCCGGACCGTCGGCACCGGCCTCGACGCCGCCTCGACGCCGACCGCCGACCTGGTCGCGCTGATGGCCGGGCGCAAGGTGGAGACGGTCTTCGGGCCGCGCCACGACGGTCACGCCCGGCCGGAGACCGCGCTCGAAGTCGAGCACCTCTCGCGGCCGGGCGAGTTCGAGGACGTGAGCTTCACCGTCCACGCCGGCGAGGTCGTCGGCATCGCCGGCCTGGTCGGCTCCGGCCGCAGCGAACTGCTCGAGACGATCTTCGGTGCGCGCAAGGCCGGCCGCGGAACCGTGACGGTGCACGGAAAACCGCTCGGGCCCGGCGTCCGGGCGGCCGTCAAGGCGGGCGTCGGCCTCGCACCCGAGGAACGCAAGAGCCAGGGCCTGCTGCTGGACCTGCCGGTGGTGCACAACGTGACCCTGGCCAGCCTCGGCCGCTACGCGAAGTTCGGCTTCACCGAGCGCGGCAGGGAACTGGACGACGCCGGGGCCGGCCTGCGCCGCCTCGACCTGCGGCCCGCCGACCCGCGGCGGATCGTCCGCACGCTGTCCGGCGGCAACCAGCAGAAGGCGGTGCTCGCGCGGTGGCTGGTCCGCGGGTGCCGGGTGCTGCTGCTCGACGAGCCGACGCGCGGGGTCGACGTCGGCGCCCGCGCCGAGCTGTACCGGCTGATCGACGAGCTGGCCGCGACCGGTGTCGCGATCGTGCTGGTGTCCAGCGAGATCCCCGAGGTGCTCGGGCTGTCCGACCGGGTGCTGGTGCTGCGCGAGGGCCGTGTCCTCGCCGACCGAACCTCCGCCGGGCTGACCGAGGCCGAGGTGCTCGACGTGATTCTCGAGGGGAGCGCGGCATGACCGAAACCCAAGCACCGCCCCAGGAAGCGCTGCCCGCCGAGCGGAAGCGGCGGTTCTCCTTCCCCGCCGACCCGCGACTGCTCGGCTTGGCCGGCGTGCTCGTCGTGCTGTGCCTGGTCGGCCAGTTCACCCGGCCCGAGCTGTTCTTCACCGAAAGCAACATCTCGACCATCCTGCGGCTGGCCGCGGCGATCGGCGTGGTCAGCGTCGGGATGACGTTCGTGATCATCAGCGGCGGCATCGACCTGTCGGTCGGCTCGATGGTCGGCCTGGCCGGCGTCTGGCTCACGACGCTGGCGACGCAGTCGTACGGACCGTGGGTGATGGTCCTCTGTGGACTGGCCGTCGGTCTCGGCTGCGGGCTGGTCAACGGCGTCCTCGTCGCCTACGGCAAGGTCGTGCCGTTCATCGCCACCCTGGCGATGTACGTCTCCGCTCGCGGGCTCGCCGAGCGGATCAGTGGCCGCCGCACCCAGGTCGTCGCCGACCAGGACTTCCTCGCCTTCTTCCGCGGCGGCTTCCTCGGCATCCCGACGCTGATCTGGCTGTTCGCGCTCGTGTTCGCGGTCGGCTGGGTCGTGCTCAACCGCACCACCTTCGGCCGGCGGACGTACGCGGTCGGCGGCAACGCCGAGGCGTCGCGGCTGGCCGGGATCAACGTCAAGCGCCACCTCGCGCTCGTCTATGGCGTGGCCGGGCTGTGCTGCGGGATCGCCGCGCTCATGGTCGTCGCGCGGACGACGGCGGGCGCGTCGACCAACGGCATGTTCTACGAGCTCGACGCGATCGCGGCGGTGGTCATCGGCGGCACGCTGCTGACCGGCGGCCGCGGCTCGCTCATCGGCACCCTCGTCGGCGTGCTGATCTTCACGGTGCTGTCGAACATCTTCACGCTGAACAACCTGGACACCGACATCCAGAACATCGCCAAGGGCGTGCTCATCGTGCTCGCCGTGCTCTTGCAGTTCCGGGCCAGGAAAGCCAGGACCGGTAGTTAGTTCACCACCGTTGGAGGCCGCCATGACCGAACACCCCTTCCTCGGCCGCCGGGGATTCCTGCTGGGCGGGGCCGCCGTCGGCGCCGGCGCGCTGCTGGCCGGCTGCACGGGCAACACGCCGGCGAACTCGGAATCGAACGCACCGGTCGCCAACGCGGGCAACAACGCCCAGCCGGGCAAGCCGATCACCATCGGCTTTTCCGCGCCGGCCGCCGACCACGGCTGGATCGCGGCGATCACCAAGAACGCCAAGGCCCAGGCGCAGAAGTTCAGCGAGGTGAAGTTCAACGCGACCGAGGGCACCAACGACGTCAACCAGCAGATCTCCCAGGTGGAGACGCTGATCAACGCGAAGGTAGACGTGCTGGTGATCCTGCCCTTCGACGGCAAGGCGCTCACCGCGGTCGGCCAGCAGGCGATGGACGCCGGCATCCCGGTGATCAACCTCGACCGCGTCTTCGACACACCGCTGGCCTATAGAACGTGGATCGGCGGCGACAACTACCGGATGGGTGTCAACGCGGGCAACTACATCGCCGCGGAGCTCAAGAAGAAGAACGTGGCCAACCCGATCATCGGCGAGGTCGCCGGGATCGACTCGCTGCCACTCACCCAGGAACGCAGCAAGGGCTTCAAGGACGCGCTGGGCCGCGCCGGGTTCAGCGTGGGCCCGCGGGTGTCGGCCCAGTTCACCTCGGAGTCGGGGGAGCAGCAGACAGCGAACCTGCTCCAGGGCGCGCCCAAACTGGACGCGCTGTGGAACCACGACGACGACCAGGGCATCGGCGTCAACGCGGCGATCGACACCGCGGGCCGCAAGGAGTTCATCATGGTCGGCGGCGCCGGCTCGAAGAACATGATGAACCTGATCAAGGCCGACTCGTCGCCGATCAAGGCGACCGTGCTCTACAGCCCGTCGATGGCCTCCACCGCGGTCGCGCTCGCCCGGCTGCTCGGGCAGGGCAAGGGGATCGGCGATCTCGCCGAGCACGACGTCCCGGCCGAGATCACCACGTATTCGGCGGTCGTCACCAAGGAGAACGTCGACCAGTACCTCGACGTCGGCTTCGATTCCTGACAGGACTTTCCGGCAAGACGAAGGAGGGGTATGAGCCCGGCACGGGAAACGATCGGGATCGGCATGGTGGGCCACGCGTTCATGGGTGCGGTGCATTCGCACGCGTGGCGCAGCGTGCACCGGTTCTTCGACCCACCGCTGGTGCCGCGGCTCGCCGTGCTCGGCGGCCGCGACGAGACCCGGGCCAAGGCGGCTGCGGAAAAGTTCGGCTGGGAGGACGTCGAGACCGACTGGCGGAAGCTGGTCGCCCGGGACGACGTCGGCCTGGTCGACGTCTGCACGCCGGGGGACAGCCACGCGGAGATCGCGATCGCCGCGCTGGCGGCCGGGAAGCACGTGCTGTGCGAGAAACCCCTGGCCAACTCGGTGGCGGAGGCCGAAGCGATGGCCGAGGCGGCGCGGCGGGCCCGGGAACGCGGGGTGCGGGCCATGGTCGCGTTCAACTACCGCCGGGTGCCCGCGCTCGCCCACGCCCGGAAGCTGGTGGCGAGCGGCGTGCTCGGGGAGATCCGGCACGTGCGGGCGGTGTACCTGCAGGACTGGCTGTCGGACCCGGAAGCGCCGATGACCTGGCGGTTGCGTCGCGAATCCGCCGGGTCGGGCGCGCTGGGCGACCTGGGCGCGCACATCGTCGACGCCGCCCAGTTCGTCACCGGGGAGGTGATCACCGGCGTCTCGGCGCTGACGAACACCTTCGTCAAGCAGCGGCCGGCCGAGAGCGGCGGCGGGACGGACGAGGTGACCGTCGACGACACCGCGTTGTTCTTGGCACGGCTTTCCGGGGGAGCCGTGGCGAGCTTCGAAGCGACCCGGTTCGCGCTGGGCCGCAAGAACGCGATGCGGCTGGAGGTCAACGGGGCGAAGGCGAGCCTGGCGTTCGACTTCGAGGCGATGAACGAACTCCAGTGGTACGAGGGCACCGGCACCGAAGCCGGGTTCCGCCGCATCCTCGTCACCGAGCCGCAGCACCCGTACGTCGGCGCGTGGTGGCCGCCGGGCCACCTCCTCGGCTACGAGCACACGTTCACCCACGAGGTCGCCGACCTCCTGGACGCCATCGGCGCGGGCACCGACCCCACGCCGGGCTTCGACGACGGCTTGCGCGTCCAGCGGGTGCTCGACGCGGTCGAAAAGAGCGCGGCCGCAGAAGCGCATTGGACATCGGTGGAGGAGAAATGAGCCGTCCCGTCACGTTGTTCACCGGCCAGTGGGCCGATCTGCCGTTCACCGAGGTCTGCAAGCTCGCCGCCGAGTGGGGCTACGACGGGCTGGAGATCGCCTGCTCGGGCGACCACTTCGAGGTGGACCGGGCACTGTCCGAAGAGGACTATGTGCCGGGGCGGCTGCGGCTGCTCGCCGAGCACGGCCTCAAGGTGTGGGCGATTTCGAACCACCTCGTCGGCCAAGCCGTCTGCGACGATCCGATCGACCACCGGCACCAGGCCATCCTGCCGTCGCGCATCTGGGGCGACGGCGAACCGGAGGGTGTCCGGCAGCGCGCGGCGGCCGAGATGGCCGACACCGCGCGGGCGGCGGCGAAGCTCGGCGTGGACACGGTGATCGGGTTCACCGGGTCGAAGACCTGGAAGTACGTGGCGATGTTCCCGCCGGTTTCGCGCGACGACATCGAAGACGGTTACGCGGACTTCGCCCGCCGGTGGCACCCGATCCTCGACGTCTTCGACGAGGTGGGCGTCCGGTTCGCGCACGAGGTCCACCCCTCGGAGATCGCGTACGACTACTGGACGACCAAGCGCGCGCTGGAAGCCGTCGACCACCGGCCGGCATTCGGGCTCAACTGGGACCCGTCGCACTTCGTGTGGCAGGACCTTGACCCGGTCGGGTTCATCCTCGACTTCGCCGACCGGATCTACCACGTCGACTGCAAGGACACCCGCAAGCGCTTCGACGGCCGCAACGGCCGGCTCGGCTCGCACCTGGCCTGGGCCGATCCGCGGCGCGGCTGGGACTTCGTGTCCGTCGGCCACGGCGACGTCCCTTGGGAGGACTGCTTCCGGGCGCTGAACTCGATCGGCTACTCGGGCCCGATCTCGGTGGAGTGGGAGGACGCCGGAATGGACCGGCTCCGCGGCGCGGCCGAGGCGGTGAAGTACCTGCGCGAGCACCTGTTCGACCAGCCGTCGGCGGCTTTCGACGCGGCTTTCAGCAACCAGAGGTGAGGGAGTTCCCTGCGCCTACAGCGCCACGATCATCGCCGCGCCGCGCGTGCTGGCGAAACCGTGCGGCTTGACGACTCCGGCCGGCGACGTCACCGCGGGCGTCCGCACCCTGATCGCCGGCATCGGCGCCCGCGACGCGGCCATCGGCCTGGCCATGCTGCTGGCGCCGGCGGGCAAGCCCCTCCAGGTCGCGCTCGCCGCCCGGGTGGCCTCCGACGCGGCGGACGCGGTGGTGTTCGGCACCACCTTGCCGGACCGGTCGGCGCGCACGAAGGTGGCGGCGTTCGCGGCCACGTGGGCGGCGTTGTGTGCGGTGTCGGCTTTGGTCCGGTGACGGGTTTCGCCGCGCCCGTGCCACTGCGGACGTGACCGGCGCCGCCACCGGCCCGGTCCGGACCATGAGTCCACAATGGAGCCGAGGGCCTCTGCCGCCAGTCACCTCGCCGACGTGGGAACGGCGTAGCCGTCAGACCTCCGAGGCCGACGAGTGCTCCGCCGCGAACCGGGCCAGTTCGGTGCGGTCGCGGACCGATGTCTTCATCAGCAGGGCCGCCACGTGCTTCTCCACCGTGCGGGGGGAAATGTGCAGGCGGGCCGCCAGCGCCTTGTTGCTGAGCCGGAACGCCAGCAGCTCGAAGACCTCGTACTCGCGCAGCGTGACGCCGATCGCGCGCAGGCTTTCGGGGACCCGCTCGGTTCCCGTGCGGCGCTGCTGCACCGAGGCCCCGGCCCGGCGCAGCAGGGCGCGGCACGCGCTCGCCACCGGGATCACGTCCGCGCCGTGGAAGTGGCTTTCGGCTTCGCGCAGCCATTCCGCGGGCTCGCCCCAGCCGTCGTCGACGGCGGGCTCCGCGGTCAGGCGCAAGCCCAGCGGGCGGGCGACGCCGAACGGTGCGGCCGCCCGTGCCGCGCGCCGCATCGCCGCGGCGGCGGCCTCGTGCGCGCTCTCGCGGCCGTGCAGCACCGCCTCGGCCAGCAGCACGAACTGGCGGTTCCAGCGCATCCCGCCGGCGGCCCCGGCGGCGATGCGGTGGTGGTCGTCCCAGGTCGCGTCGCCGGCGATGACGTCGAGCAGCAGCTTCAGGCCGTGGGTGCCGGCGAGGTGGAACGTGCTCTGCTGCCGCGCCTGGTCGGCGGCGAGGGTGTCCAGCTCGGCGCGCGCGGTCTCGCGGTCCTCTTCCAGCAGCGAGCAGAAGACCTGGGCCAGGCCGCGCGCGAGGGGTGCCTCGGGGCCGGCGTCGCCGCCGCCGCGGCGGAAGTCGCCGAGCGCGGCTTCCATCGCCCGGCGGTCGCCGCGGTGTCCCGCCAGCACCGCCCGCGCCATCTGCACGTACCGGCTGACGGCGTACAACTTGATCCGCGACGCCTCCGCGTAGCAGGCGTCGAGCCGCGGCCCGGCCTCGGCGAACCGGCCGCACAGCACGGCGTGCAGGCCCAGCACGGCGTCCGCGTTGTAGGCCAGGCTGATCCCGCCGGTGCGCAACGCCTCGGCGCGCGCGGTTTCCAGCCCGGACGGGTCCGCCTCGGCCAGCCAGGCGTTGCCGCCGAGGCCGACCAGCGCGTAGTTGCGCCAGTTCGTCAGCCGGTGCTCGGCGGCGTTGTCGAGCATCTGCCGGAAGCACTCGTCGGACTCGGCCATGTCCCGCTCGCGCACCACGAACCCGACCGCGTAGAGCGCCTGGCACGCCGTCGACGGCAAGCCGATCCGTTCGGCCCCGGCGACCGCGCGGCGGCCCAGCTCTTCGCTGCGGCGCACCCGGTCGGGGGCCGGTCCGGACATCGACAGGTACGCGTCCACGGCGTCCACCGCCACGGACTCCTCGTCCAGCCCCGCCGCGGGCAGCAGCGCCCGGGCCGCGGCGACCTGCTCGAAGCCCTCCGCCCAGCGGCCGGCGACCTGCGCCGCCCACGCCAGGCGGACGTGGACGCGGATCTGGCGCGCGGGATCGCGGCCGTCGGCGGGCCGCAGGGAGCGCGCGACCTTCACCGCGCGTTCGAACTGCCCGGCCTCCGCCAGCGCGAACAGCAGCAGCTCCAGCAGGTCCCGGTACCGGCCGGACTGGTCGCCACCGCGGTCGGCGTCGTCGCCGAGCAGGTTGACGGCGTGCTCCAGCACGGCGATCGCCGACCCCGGCGCGCCCTCGCCCAGCGCGCGCTGGGCGGCCTCGCGGTACAGGTCGGCGGCGGCCCAGCGGTCCCCGGCCCCCAGCCGCAGCGACGCGGCCAGGCTGCACAGCTCACCCGGCAGGTCGGGGTGCAGCTCCACCACGGCGTCGGCCGCCTTCGCCGACAACGCCACGCGTTCGGCGGGGTTGAGCAGGGTCAGCAGCGCTTCGGCGGTGAGCGGGTGGCGGAAGGCGTACCAGTCTTCGCCGCGCTCGTCGGCGGTGAGCAGCTGGGCGGCGACGGCGGACTGCAGGTGGCCGAACAGGCTGTGGTCGTCCAGCTCGCTCACCCGCTGCACCACCGACAGCGGGAACCGGCGGCCGAGCACCGCGGCGATGGCCAGCAGCTGCTTGCCGCGTTCGCCGAGGCGGTCGGCGCGGCGGGTGATGATCGTGACGAGCGTCGAGGGCACGGCGCTGCGGCCGTGGCCGGTGAACCGCCAGCCCGCCGCGCCGTTCACCAGCTCGCCCGCCGCCACCATGCTGTGCAGCAGCTCCTCGACGACCAGGGGGTTGCCCGCGCTGTCGGCGAACAGGCGCTCGGCCACGTCGGCGGACACCTGGCCGGGTTCGGCGCCGAGCGAGGACGCCACCACGTCCCGGACGTCGGCCGGCCCGAGGCTGTCCAGCGGCATGAGGAAGCCCTCGCCGCGCCGGGTGACGGCGTGGGCCGCCTCCAGCGCGGGCGAGGGTTCGGCACGCAGGGTGGCCAGCACGACCACCGGCTGCGTGCGGATGTTGGCGGCGAGGTACTCCACCACGGCGAGGGTTTCCACGTCGGCGTCCTGGAGGTCGTCGACGACGAACAGGCAGCCGCGGCCCGCCCCGGCCAGCCCGGTGAGCCGCAGCGTCGCCTCGGCGAGCACCACCAGCGAGGAGTCGCCCGCGGTGTCGGCGCCGGCCGCCCAGTCCGGGATCAGCCTGCCCAGCACCGACCGGTACGGCCCGAGCTGTTCGACCAGCTCGCGGCCGCCGGTGCGGGCGAGGGACAGCAGTGCTTCGGTGAGGGCCCGGAACGGCACGGCGGGTCCGGTGGTGCTGCCGCGTCCCCGCAGCACCACCAGTCCCGCATCCAGGGCGCGGCCGACCGCCTCGGCGGCGAGCCGGGTCTTGCCGATCCCGGGTTCCCCCGTGACGAACACGGCCGATCCCGAAGAGCGGCGAGCGTCGTGCAACACCCGCCCGATCTCTTCGATCTCCGTTCCTCGGCCGACGAGAGCGGGGGCACGGGTGCGCATGCGCCAACCTTAGAGACCGGACTCACGAATTCGGTGGTCTTCCGGTGGAGATTCCACTGTTCGGACGGCAGGATTGGGGTTGTTGTCACGCTTTGTGCCGTCGCGAGCACGTCACGCGTGCGTGTAGTTGCTGACGACGGTGCTGATGTCCATCGTGACCACCGCGGCACCGGCCACGCCGAGGGTCAGCCCGGCCAGGATCCCCGCGCGGACACCGATCTTCGGTTTGGCACCAGGCGTGGCGTCGCCGAGCGGGCTGTCCGCCTCCGCACCGGCGGGCGTCGCGTCGAATTCGCCGGCGTTGGTGTCGTTGCGCATCTTCACTCCTGTGATGAGGTGTGTTTCGGCGTTATTTCCGGAGCTGTCCCGAAGGCTCCAACAGGAGAACCGACGGAACCTGTTCGGCAAAACCGACCCGCAACAACCCGAAACCGATACCCCCGGTTCCGGTCAGCAGGCCCGGGCTCGCTACTCCGTGCGGCGTACCGCACTGGAGCCCGTGTCCTTCGATGGCGCCCACGAGGCGCGAGGTCGCCCTCCGCAACGCGGAGACCGACGGTTCGTGGCCCTGCCCGGCCAGCACCACGAGTGCTTCGAGGGTGCCGAGTTCGCCGTGGCAAAGCGATTGGTCGGTCGACGGCGGCCGGGCGGCCACCGCGGCCGAGAACGCGTCCGCCGTCCGCGCGGCGGTGCCGGGCCGCGGCCCGGCGGACCCCGGCGCGGCGGCCGCGGCGAGGACCCGGCCGGCCACGCCCGAGCACCAGCCCAGGTCGCCGGCCAGGGGTTCCGCCGTGGTCCGGCCGCCCCGGCCGAGCGCCCAGTCGACGCCCGCCGCGCCCCACAGGAAGCCGGGGGCGGCGGGGCGCGGGGCACCGGCCAGCCGCCGGGAGAGCGTGGCGGCCAGCGCGGCCGCTTCGGGCAGCCCGCTTTCCGCGTGCACGGCGTGCATCGCCGCGAGGGCGCCCGCGGTGCCTTCGCCGACACCCGCGGGCGCGGCCACGTCCGCGGCGGCGGTCGCGGAGATCGCGGC
>NZ_JBHVXZ010000057.1:53709-61933 GCF_042881395.1 Amycolatopsis sp. NPDC058278
GCAGGCGGCGAGGGCGCTGTCCCCGTGGAGGGAGGCCAGCCGCGCCAGTGCGTAACAGATCCCGCCGAGGCCGAAGAAACCGCCGGACCCGACTTCGCGCGCCAGCTCGGGGTGCTCGGCGAGGACCTCGACCAGCACCGGCAGCGTGCGCACGGCCTTCGCGGCCAGCTCGGAGTACCGGGCGGTGCCGGTCAGCCGGCCCAGCTGGGCCAGGAACAGTGCCGTGCCGCAGTAGCCCTCGGCGAGCCCCGCGCCCATCGGCAGCACCAGCCAGTGCCGTCCGTCCAGGAGTTCCAGGCCGACCCAGTTGGCCCGCCCGTCGTCGTGGGCGGCGCGGGCGACGAGGTCGTCGCCGATCGCCGACGCCAGCGCGAGCAGGTGCTGGCTGTCGGGCACGACGGCGGCGACCGCACCGGGCAGCGGCGCACCCGGGCCGTGGCGGACCTCGGGGCGGCGGGTGGCGAGCGTGGCCTCCACGAACCACTCCTGCTCGCGCAGATCCTCGGCGCACAGCTGCGCGATCTTCGTGCGGGCCTGGTCGAGACCATTCGCGGCGAGCAGGCCGGGCAGGACGACGCCGGTGCCGGTGGTGACGTCGACCGACCCCGCGGCGGCGGTGAACACCGGCACGTCACCGTCGCACAGCTCGGCGATCTCGTGGGGCACCAGGGCGGGCAGGTGGGCTTTCCCGTGATCGTCGGCGAGCGAGGCGAACGCCTCGGGCCGGGCGGTGCCCGCGGCGAGGTGCGCCGGGTGCGTCGAGTCGCTCAGCAGCGTGGCGTAGACCTGCGTCGGCCGCATCACCAGGCGGATCTCCTCGTCCGCGAAGACGTCCAGCGCGCCGCCGAGCAGCTCGGCGCGGCGGTCGACCAGGGACTCGTAGGCGGCGCGGAAGCCGCTCAGCAGGCTCTGCCGGTACATCCCGGCGTCGACCTCGGCCCCGCCGAGCACCGGGCGGTTCGCGCCGCCGGCGTAGGGGCGGGGCCCGCGGGCCAGGCGCATGTCGTCGGTCCCGGCGCCGGTCCAGTGCGGCACCTGCCCGGGGCTCTGCTCGCCGTTGCCGCCGCCGAAGGCCGACACGTCGAGCGCGCCGTGCTCGCCGAGCATCAGCGTGGGCAGCAGGGCGGTGCGCGCCACCGAGCGGTGCAGCGCGGCGGCGGCCGGGTCGGGCCCGTTGCGGGTCAGCGTGGCGAACGCGGGGTGGAACAGGGTCTCGACGTCCACCAGCATCGGCTGGTCGCCGCACGCGATGAGGTTCTCGCAGTGCATGTCGGTGGCGTCGAGGGCGTAGAGGAGGGCCAGCAGCGCACCCTGGCGGCGGTAGAACAGCTCGACGCCGGCCTGGTCGGCGCACGGCCGCGCGGGCACGTACTCGGCCCAGCCGTAGCCGTCGCGGGCCAGCACACCCACCGGGCGTGGTGCGAGCCCGGGCCGTTCCTCGGCGAACCACCGCAGCAGCCCGCCCCACCGGGCGAGCAGCCCGAGCGGACGGGGCTTGTAGACGAGCCGCCGTCCGTCGGCGAACCCGAGCACGGCCACCGCGCGGCCGCCGGAGTGCACGTCACCCGCGCCGAGGGTCAGCTCGCTCAGCTCGGCCGCGCTGCCCGCCAGCAACCCGGCGCGCAGGGCGGCGCGGTCCGCGGCGAACCGCGTGAGCAGCTCGGCGACGGCGTCGGCGGTGCGCAGGCAGGTCTGGGCGAGCAGCCGGGCCAGCACGGGGTGGCGGCCCAGCACGTCGGCGAGGAACCCGCGGCTGCCGAGCAGGCGCAGGAAGTCGACGAAGCGGTCGCGTCCGGTGGCGCCGCGCAGCAGGCCGGCCTTCTTCGCCGAGTGCAGTTCGAGCACGAAGGTGCGGGCCGCGAGCGCGGTGAGCTGCCCGCAGAGCCAGGTCTCGACACCGGGCCACACGCGTTCCGCGGCCGGCGCACGCTCGAGCAGCAGCTCCCGGGCGGCGCCGGCGAAAGGCAGCACGGCGTGCCGGAAGACGTGATCGCCCTCGGCGTCGACGGGGGCGGGCCAGTCGCCATCGGCGGGCAGCGAAGCCAGGACGTCGTCCGCGAGCAGCGCCCAGGCGGGCCGGCCGGCACCGGGCTCGCCCGCCTCGCCGGGGAGGCGAGCGGCGGTCCACCAGGCCGGTGCCTCGGGGGAGGCCTGCTCGGGGCGCTCTACTGTCTGGCTCACGCCGAAGAGATTCGCACTCCGGGAGATGCGCGTACATGGGTACTCGCTACCCAGATTGGGTTCTCCGCGCCGGGTCGGGACGGGCTAGGACCTCCCCGCGGTCATCGGCGCGTCGAGCAAGGCCAGGTCACGGCGGTGCACGGCCCGCACCGGCACGGTCGTGGCCAGCGCCGCGACGTGGCCGCCGGGAACGGCGAGGGAGCGCAGGTGCACGGGTTCACTCGGCCAGCCCGGTACGTCCGAACGGGCGAGCCGCCCGCGGACGTCCACCCGGGCCGGGGCCGCCGCCAATCCCAGTCCGGCCAGCTTCATCGCCGCCTCCTTGCGGGTCCACGCCGTCAGCAGCCGGCCGGTCCGTTCCGCCGGAGCCGCCGCCGAAAACTCCCGGTGCTCCGCCGCCGACAGGACCACCCCGGCCAGCCCGGCGGCGTCGGCCGCCGCGGCCGGGTCCTCGATGTCCGCTCCGATCAGCCCCGTCTCCGCCACCGCCAGCAGCAGCCAGTGCCCGGTGTGCGACACCGAAAACCCGGGCGCCCCGGCCAGCCGGGGCCGGCCGTGGGCGGGGTCGCCGCAATGCGCGCACGAGCGGTCGATCACCACTTCCCGCGGCGGGACGCCGACCGCGGAAGCGCCCCAAAGACGTTGCAGCGCCCGGGAAGCCGTGAACACGTCCCCCGCCGGAGTCGCGGCCAGCCGGGCGGCGCGGGCGCGTTCGGCGTCGTCGAGCAGCCCGAGCCACTCCGGCCGGGGCCGGACCGGCACCAGCCAGACGTCGACGTGGCCGGTCACGGTGCCTGCGGCAGCAGCAGGGCCGCCCGCGGCGCGGGCAGCTCCTCCGACGGCGAGCCCAGCTCCGCCAGCAGGTGCGCGACGGCCGCGGCGAGCTGGTCGTCTTCCCCCGGCAGGAGCCGGTCCGGTGCCGGCACCACCGCCAGGTCGGGCTCCACGCCGTGGTTCTCCAGCGAAGCACCCACGTCGCCGAACCGGTAGCGGAACTCCGGCTGGGTCGTGACCGTGCCGTCCACCAGCCGGTGCCGCGGCCAGGTCGCGATCACCCCGCCCCAGCTGCGCCGGCCGATCAGCGGGCCCAGCCCGAGCGCGCGGAAGACGTGCGCGAAGATCTCGCCGTCGGACCCGGTGTGCTCGTTGAGCAGCGTCGCCATCGGGCCGCGCGGCGACTCCGTGGGGTACGGCGCCATCCCGCTCCACCGGCCGTGCTCGGTGCCGGTGCGGCGGCGGGCGAGCCGGTCGAGCAGCAGCGGTGAAACGTGCCCACCCGTGTTGAACCGGACGTCCACGATCAGGCCGTCGCGGTCGAGCTCGGTGAGGAACCCGCGGACGAAGTCGGCGTACCCGGCCCGCGTCATGTCGGGCACGTGCAGGTACCCCAGCCGGCCGCCCGACACCGTGCGCACGTACGCGCGGTTGCCCTCGGTCCAGTCCAGGTACCGCGCCCGCGCCTCGCTCGCGCACGCCCGCACGACCACGCGGTGCTCGGCCGCGCCCGGCCGCCGCACGGTCAGCTCCACCTCCCGGTCGGCCTGCCCGACCAGGAGCTCGCCGGGGCCGGCCGGGCCGACGCGCCGCCCGTTGACCGCGACGACGGCGTCGCCCGCGCGGATGTCCGCGCCGAGCCGGGCGCACGGCGAACCGGCCTTGGGGTTCCACGGGTCGCCGCGCAGGATCCGCGCGATCCGCCACTGCGAGCCGTCGGGCG
Organism: Amycolatopsis sp. NPDC058278; assembly: GCF_042881395.1. Taxonomy (NCBI): domain Bacteria; kingdom Bacillati; phylum Actinomycetota; class Actinomycetes; order Pseudonocardiales; family Pseudonocardiaceae; genus Amycolatopsis; species Amycolatopsis sp. NPDC058278. The sequence goes on from NZ_JBHVXZ010000057.1 coordinate 57,608, forward strand.
GGGTGTCCCAGTCGACGCCGAGGAAGCCCTGCGCTTCGTCCGGTCCGGCGCGGTACTCGCCGCCGCGCTCGAACGCGTGCGACGTGCCGAGCTCGCCGTGCAGCTCCCAGATCAGGTCCGACAGCTCCGCACGGCACGAAACCAGCTCCGCGAGCGGCGCGTACCGGTCGTAGACGGCGTCCCAGTCGAGGCCGGACATCCGCGCGTCCCAATAGCCTTCGCGCTGCAGCCGCCACGCCTCGCGGAACATCTGCCGCCACTCCGCCGACGGGTCGAACGGGACCTTGACGCGCCCGAGGTCGACCCAGCCGGTGGCCGGGCCCGGCTCCTCGCCATCGGGCGGGTCGCCGGCGACGTCGGCGCGCAGCACCCGCAGCCGGCTGTCGGTGCGGTGCAGCACCACGTCACCCCGGACGTCCAGCTCGTCGACCGCGCCGAGGCAGCCGGCGGTGACCCGGCCCGTGCCGAGGTCCACCAGCGAAACCGTGCCCTCGGCGCCGGCGTCCGGGTGCGCCGGATCGGGCGCGGCGAGCGGGACCGAGAGCAGCAGCACCCGGCCGGGCAGCGCCGCGACGTCGCTGTAGCGGCCTTCCGGCACGGGGAAGGCCGCGACGCGCCGCGAAATGCCGTCGAGGTCGACCGTCACCCGGCCGTCGCCGCGCGGGGCGGGCAGCGGCTTCCCGGGCACGGCGGCCCGCGTCTCGAACGGCGACTCCTCGCCCGCCCGCAGCGTGATCAGGTACGGCCGCGAACCGAACGGGAACCCGACGTCGAACTGCACCTGGTCCAGCTCCGGCGTGAGGTCGCGCTGACCGAGGAAGTAGAGGTAGCGCCCGGACGGGTCGAACGCCGGGCGCGCGTCCCGCACCACCGGCTCGGTGATCCGGTGGGTCCGCCCGGACGCGGTGTCGGCGAGCTTGATCGACGACGTGCGCGGCGACTCCGGGAACGTGTAGGCCAGCCACCGGCCGTCGGGCGACCACGCGAGGTCCTCGATGCGCTCGTGCCGGCTCGCGTCGAGCAGCCGGGGCCGGGGGAGCACGTCGGCGGTGTCGACGATCCACACGCGCTGGCGGCTGGTCGCGAAGGCGACGAGCCCCGACGCGGGGGAGGCGGTCAGCTCGGTGATGTGCCCGACGCCACCGGCGACGAGCACCGAAGTGTCCTCGCCGCCCTCGGCGTCCATCAGCACGATCCGCTCGTCCGGGCTCTCGTCGGCGGCGACGGCGACCAGCTGCCGCCCGCCGGCCAGCCAGCGCAGCAGCCGGTAGCGCACGCCGTCGGCGCTGCCGTGGCCGCGAACCGGCCCGGACCAGTGCTCGAAGGTGAACGCCTTGCCGCGGGCGGTCACCGCGAGCCGGGTGCCGTCGGGGCTGAGCCGCGCGCCGTCGAGGTACTCGCCCGCGGGGGCGAACCGGCGGCCGCGCTGCGGTGCCGCGCCGCCGAGGTCCACCGCCACCGGCCGGGCACCGCGGGCGTCGAGCAGGTGCAGCCGGGCGCCCGCGGTGTAGACGAGCCGGGTGCCGTCGGTGGTGAGCCCGCGTGCGTAGTGGTCGTGGTGGTCGGTGTGGCAGCGCAGGTCGGTGCCGTCGGGCAGGCACGAATAGACGTTGCCGATGCCTTCGTGGTCGCTGATGAAGTGGACGCGGCCGCCGGCCCAGCAGGGGTCGGCGACGTTCCCGGGCAGCGCGACGAGCCGCGTGAACGGCCCGGCCTCGCTTCCGGCGTACCAGAGCTCGCCCGTGCCGCCGCCCCGGTAACGCTTCCAGCGCGCGGGATCCGCGGTGTTGCGGCCGACGACGACACCGCCCTCGCCGAAGGCGATCGTGTCGGCCGGGCCGAGCCGCAGCGGCCGCGCGGGACCGCCGGCCGGCGCCACCGAGAACAGGCGCGCGCCGAAGCCGGACGGTTGTTCGGCGTCGGTCGCGTAGAGCACCTCGCCGGTCTGCGGGTGCCAGCCGACGGTGACGCAGCGGCCGGCCTGGTGGGTCAGCCGCCGGGGCGGGCCGCCTCCGGCCGGCATGACGTACACCTCGGCGGGGCCGTCGTAGGTGCCGACGAACGCGATTTCCGTGCCGTCCGGGGAGATCCGCGGCCGCCGGGCTTCGCCGGGGCCCGCGGTGAGGCGGTGCGCCCGGCCGCCGTCGGCGGGCAGGGACCACAAGTCGTCTTCGCACGCGAAGTAGAGGGTGCCACCGGAGATCGCGGGCGTCCGCAGGTATCCGGCCCGCCCGGTCACGACCGGGCCTCGATGCGCTCGCGGATCCGCTCGGCCAGCTCCCGGCGGCGTTCCTCGGCGGAGGCCCGGTGCTTCCGGATGTCCTCATCGGACAGTGTCCAGTAGCACGCCGTCCGCCATTCGCCGACGGTGTAGGAATCCCGCTCGCACCGGACCTGGTGCTGGGCTTCGAGCGCCTCGGCGGACAGGAACATGGTGTTGTGCGTGAGGACCTGGTTGACGATCACGCGCATGTTGAGCTCGTCGCGCAGGTGCTTGTGCACCGCGTAGACGGCGAACGCGCCGAGCCCGCGGTCGCGCGGCAGCACGCCGAAGGACAGCTCGCAGCGCTGGGCGCGCCAGTCGATCGAGGTGATCCACGCGAACCCCATCACGCGGCCGTGCGGGCCGCACACGGTGAAGATCCGCTTGGTGCGCTGCTCTTCGGTGATGGTGCGGTGCTGGCGGGCCGCCAGGCCGTCGTCGGCCGAGCCGACGGCGAAGTCGGTGAGGTTGGCCGTGAAGCGCGCCTCGCGCAGCAGTTCCGTGCGCAGCGGGATGTCCTCTTCGGTGAAGTGCCGGACGGTCACGATCGGCATGGCTCCTCCTTCACCAGGACCAGCACGTCGTGGAACGCGTGGCCGGCGTAGTGGTGGCCGGGCAGCACGCCGCTGCGGGCGAACCCGGCCCCGAGGAAGGCGGCGGCACCATCCTCGGGCACCAGCGCGACGAACGACGTCCGCCGCTGGTAGGTGGTGAGGTGGCCGAGCAGCGCGCGCACCGGCTCGGGGCCGGCGGACGTGCTCGAGACGTACGCCTGGCGCGGCTGCGCCCGGTTCGGCACGCAGCCGACGAGCGCGCCGCCCGCGGCGTACACCTGGGCTTCGCGGCGGGTGAGCTCACGCACGAGCAGGGCGTCGTTCTGGGTCACCGGGTCGGTGCCGAGGAACCCGCGCGCGGCGTCGCCCGCGCGGCGCAGTCCCCGCGCGGCCTCGGCGGGCGAAAGCGGCTTCAGCTCAGTCATGGCGGATCGTCCCCCAGATCTCCCGTGCGGCGGGTGCGCCGTCGAACCAGGTGGCGGCCGGCACGACCGCCTCGCGCCGGAACCCGGCCGCGGCCAGCGCGGCCGAGCCGGGCCGGGCGGCCGGGGTGACCCAGCCGTGCAGGCGTCGCAGGTTCAAGCCGGTGAACCCGTGCGCGACGGCGGCTTCGAGCAGTTCATCCACATCGGACAGGCTCGGGTGGACACCGATCTCGACGCGGGCCCGCCGGTGCACCCAGTCGATGGCCGTGTACCGGACGAAGGCGCCGTCGGTGACGCACAGCTCCTCGTCGTCGCCGGCGGGCGGGGGGACCTCCGTCGGGTCGGCGAGCGCGGGCCAGTCTTCGAGCGGCAGCCCCAGCAGCTCGCCGGCCGGCCACGGCCCGCTCAGCAGCCTGCGGTCGGTGCCGCGGTATCCGCGCAGTTTCATGATTCCGCCCAAACCTGCGAGAAGAAGACCGTGCCGCGGCGACGGCCTTCGTGGGTGGTCACGCCGGCGAGCGTGCCCTCTTCGGTGAGCCCGGCCGAGCGCGCGAAGGCGAGGCCGGCCGGGTCGAACTCGGGGAACCGGACCGACAGCCGCACCAGCTCGTGGCGCCACCGCAGGGCCCGCACGATCTCGCGGTACGCGGCACGCCACCAGTGGGTGGGGGTGCCCGAGCGCAGGCGCAGGTGCAGGACGTAGTGGCAGCCGTGCTCGCTGCCCTCGTGCTCGAGCGCGTACAGGCCGATGGGCTCGCCGTCGGCGCGGAGCACGCGCGTGTCGTCGCCGAGGAGCCGCCGGATCTCCCACTCGGGGCGCGTGTCGGGCCGCTCGGTGCGGAAGAAGAAGCCGGGGTCGGTGAACAGCGCGAGCACTTCCGCCCGGTCGGCGTCCGCGCAGGCGCGGGCCGACCAGCGCGGCAGCGCGCGGTCCGCCGGTGCGGCGGCGGGCGGTGCGGCGGGCGCGATCGAGGTCATGGCCCCTCCCGGGCTGGTGGGCTGGCGGAGGTGGTGGTGCGGGCCGGGTCGCGGGACCCGGTGGGCGTGGCCCGGTCGCCGCGGCCGGGTGCCGCGGGAACGGCAC
>NZ_JBHVXZ010000058.1:0-61596 GCF_042881395.1 Amycolatopsis sp. NPDC058278
CACGCGATCATCCGGATGTACGACGACGACGTCAGCAAACACGTGTTGCGGTCGAAGGCGGAGTTCGGTGCGCTGTTCGGCGACTTCGCACTGCTCGAGCCCGGTGTCACCTGGACGGCGTCCTGGCACCCCGAGGACAGCGGCCCCGACACGCCCGTGATCGACTTCGCGGACCCCAGCGAGTCCGTGATGCTGGCCGGAGTCGGCCACAAACCCTGACCCGGAACCCGGCCTCCGTGCTCACCGCGGACCGATCGGGTCCGTGGCGTGAAGGCGCGGGACAGGACGAACTCACCGAAGACGCCTGGGCCGCCTGACCCGCGCCCGAGAGTCGATCTTGACCATCGACGCCCGCCATGGGTCTCGTGCAGCGCTTCCAGCGCGGTGGTGATTGCGGGGTTCCGGAAACCTGGACATCCGATCCTGAGCAAGCTCGTCGGCCGGTGGGAGCAGCACGAACGTTGCCTGGCGTGATGATGATCGGGGAACCGGATCACCGCCAGGCATTGATCCCTCGGTAACTGTATAACGCCCTATGCAGCACGGGAATTTGCGTTCACGCAGGGGCAGGACCTGCCGGACAACGGTGCCGGTGTCCGCAATGGGCCGCTTTCTGGGTAGGCCGCACCCATGTGCCGCACTCCGGTGGGTGACATGCTCGCGGCCATGTCGCGAGTGCGGTCCTCAACGCCCGCCGCGCACTCGCCCGGTGCGGGTGCCCGGTGCTTCCGGCCTGTGGTGCGGCCGCTCGTCGAGGCCGCGGCCCGGCGGCTCGGTGACGCCCCGGCCGTGGTCGTGCGGGGCTTCGAGGACTGGCTTGGCGATCGCCTGTGCTCCTTCGCCGCCCGGACGCTCGTCGCTCGGCTCCGGGCCGATCGCGAGGGACTCGCCGGTGAAGACGCCCGCGCGAGGTTCGCGGACTTCGTCGCGCGGGTGTCGCTCGCGGACGTCCTGGCCGAACACCCGGGCCTGGAGGCGTTGCTGACGGCCGTCACGCACAACGCCGTCGGTGCCGCGACCGAGCTGCTCACCCGGCTGGACGACGACCGTGATGCGCTGGCCGGGCTGGCCGGCGGGGACGCCGGGGTGCTCACGTCGGTCGTCTTCGGCCGGGGTGACGCTCACGGCCACGGCCGGACGGTGTGCGAGCTCGGCTTCGCCTCGGGGGCCCGCGTGATCTACCGGCCGCGGCCGGCCGGGCTGCACGCGCGGTGGAACGAGCTGCTCGCCGACCTCGCCCCGATCCTCGGTGCCCTCGCGCCGGGGCGGGCGGAGGTGCTGGAGCGGCCCGGGTACGCCTGGGTCGAGTACATCAGCGCGCGGCCCGCCGGGGACGTCGGCCGGTACTACCGCCGCCTCGGGGCTCAGCTGGCCCTGCTGCACGTTCTCGGCGCGACGGACATCCACGCGGAGAACGTCGTGGCCGCGGGGGAGCACCCCGTGGTCGTCGACGTCGAAACGCTCTTCCAGCCGCGGTGGACGCCGCACACCGACGGCGGGCACGATCCCGCGCTGACGGCCGTGGAGACGTCGGTGCTGAACACGTTCGTCCTGCCGCGCCCGGTGTTCGGGCCGCACGGACGGCTCGACCTGTCCGCCTTCGGTGCCCGGCCCGGGTGGTTCCCGTACGACCTGCCCGGCTGGGCCGGCGCCGGCACCGACCGGATGCGCCTGGTCCGGGGGCCCGCGCCGTACACCGCCGGGCACCACCGGCCGGGACCGGACGTCGATCCGGCGGCCCACGGCGGTGACCTCGTCGACGGCTTCCGGGCCGGGTACCGGCGGCTCGCCGCGCACCGCGACGTCCTGGCCCGGGGGCTCGACCGGTTCGCCGGGACGGGGCTGCGGATCATTCCGCGGGCCAGCGAGTGGTACGCCGATCTGCTGCGCGAGTCCACCGAACCCGCGTTCCTGCGCGAGATCGACGGCCGGCAGCAGGCCTTCGCCGCGCTCGGCGAGGTCACCGCGTACCCGTACCTCGGCCGCTTCGCCGAGGCGTCCCGGGCCGACCTGGCGGAGGGCGACATCCCGTTCTTCGTCGCGGACGTCGACGGCCGCGACGTCCGGACGACCACCGGCACGCTGCTGCCGGACGTCCTGGAGACCGACGGCCTCACCGCGGCGCGGGGCCGGATCGACCGGCTGGGGGAGCGGGACCTGCGCGCCCAGCTGTGGTTCGCGCGCGCCGCGATCGCCACGCTGACGCCGCCCGGCGCGCACACGACGCCGCCCGGCCACACGGCCGGCGGCGGAACCCCCGACCCGGCGCGGCTGCTCGACCTGGCCGTCTCGGTCGGCGACGACCTGATCGGCCGCGGCTGCACCGACGCCGTGCGGCTCAACTGGCCGTCGCTCGAACCGGCCGAAGACGGCGGCTGGTGCGTGCGCCAGCTCGGCGCGTCGCTGGGCGACGGCTACTGCGGGGTGGCCCTCTTCCTCGCCGAGCTGGGCCGGCTCAGCGGGCACGACCGGTTCCTCGACGCCGCGGCCCGCGCGGTCCGGCCGTTGCCGGGCCTGATCGCGCTGCTCGACGCGCACCCCGCACTCGCGGCCGGCGTCGGACCCGGCGCGTTCAGCGGGCTCGGCGGCCTCGCCTACACCGTCGGACGGCTGGCCGGGCTGCTCGACGACCGCGCGTTCGCCGAGCTGGTCCCCGCGGCCCTGCGGGCGGCCGCAGTAGCGGCCCGGGAGACCGAGCTGGCGGACGTCGGCGACGGCATCGCAGGCACCCTGCTCGCCGCGTCGGCGGCCACGCACGCCGGTCCGGGCCGGGCGGACGCGGCCGCGCTCGTGGCGGAACTGGCCGACCGGCTCGAACACAGCGCACCGCTGCCCACGGCGGGATTCCGGTTCGGCCGCGCCGGGGTCGTCCACGCACTGCGGCTGGCCGGGCGCGTGCCGCCCGCGGGCGGCGACGGGGTGGACGGCCTCGGCTGGTGCACGGGCCTGGCCGGGCTGGTGCTCGCCGGCGCCGATCCGGGTTCCCGGGTGGTCGCCCGCTTCCGGGCGGCGCTGCGGGAGCGGGTGCCGTCGGCCGACCATTCGCTGTGCCACGGCGAACTCGGCGTGCTCGACGCGGCCCGGCTCGTCGGTGAGCCGGTCCGGCTGCCGCGGGGCGCGCTCGCGTGCGGCACCCCGGGCGCGGTGCCCACGCCGGGTCTGCTGCACGGTCTCGCCGGGATCGGCCACGGCCTGCTGCGGCTCGGATTCGCCGGCCGGGTTCCGGCGATTTCCCTGCTGGCCCCGGAAACGCCATCCGGTGTATCACCGGAACCCGATTCTGCTCTTGTACCACGGTAGAGAGAAATGTTCACCCGGAAGGAGCACCAGAAATGCACGAGGACGTCCAGCCCGCAGCGGAGCCGGCCGAGGTCGAGGCCGAGGGCACCGAGGTGCTGCCCGCCTGGCAGCGGCCCTGGGTGCGCTCGGCGGTCCTGACCGGGATGACCGTCGGCGCGTTCGCCGTCGCCGCCCTGGCCGGGGACCCGAGCACGGTCGTCGGCATCGGCTGACCGCCCACGGACGACGGCCCGGTCCACGCGGACCGGGCCGTCGTCGTTCGCCGGCTCGCTCAGCCGGGTGTGGAGTCGGCCAGCACGGTGGTGGCGTACTCGCACAGCGTCGTCCGGTCCGCCGCCTGGAGCTTCGCCAGCAGGCTGGCCACGTGCTTTTCCACCGTGCGCACGGAGATGTGCATCCGCTGCGACAGCGCGCGGTTGCCCAGCCGCTCCGGCATCAGCTGCAGTACCTCGAACTCGCGCCGGGTGACGCCCAGGCCGCGCAGCTTCGGCGGGATGCGCTCGGTGCCCGAGCCGTGGTAGCGCACCGGGCGGCCGGTCTGGCGCAGCAGGGACCGGCAGGCCCCGGCGAGGACGTCGATGCTGCCGTGGAAGTGGTTCTCCGCCTCGGTCAGCCAGCGACCCGGTTCGCCCCAGCCGTCGGCGAGCGCGCTCTCGGCGACCAGCCGCAGCCCCAGGTGGCGGGCGGTGGGGAAGACCGCCGAATCGGCGACGGCCGCGTCCACCGCCTCCGCCGCCGCTTCCACGCGCCCGGCCCGGCCGTGGTGCACCGCGCGGGCGAACGCCAGGAACTGGCGGTTCCAGCGCATCTGCCCGACCTGCGAGGCGGCGGCCTGCTCCACTTCGGCCGGATCGCCGGTGCCGTCCACCGCGCCGAGCAGGGGGACCAGCCCGTAGGTGCCGGAGAAGTGGAAGTACGTTTCCATGCCGCCGTAGTCGGCCATCAGCTCGGCGGCCAGCGCCCGCGCGCCTTCGCGATCTTCGGTCAGCAGCGCGCAGAAGAGCTCGGCGAGGCCTTTCGCCAGCGGCGCTTCACGCGACGTTTCCCCGCCCGCGGCCCGGAATTCCCGGAGTGCGGTGCGCATTTCCTGACGGCGCCCGCGATGGGCGGCCGCGACCGCCCGGAGCATCAGGGCGTAGCGGATCACCGACTGCAGCCGCAGCCGCCCGCACTCGGCCAGGCTCGCGGTGAGGATCCGGTCCGCCTCCTCGAAGTCCGCGCGCAGCACGGCGGCGTAGGCGAGGTTGGCGTGCACGTTGGTGGCCAGGGTGATGCACCCCGAGCGCAGGGTTTCGCGGTAGGCGTATTCGAGGGCGGTGCCTTCGCCGTCGGCCAGCCAGGTGTTGCCGCCGAGCCCGATCAGGCCGTGGTTGCGCCAGGTCATCAGCTGGTGCTCGGTGCCCAGTGCGAGCGTGCGCCGGTAGCCCTCGTCGGACTCGGCCAGCGAGCGGCTGCGGGTGCTGAACCCGATCGCGAACCAGGCCTTGCACGCGGTCTCGGGGTCGTCGCCCGGGGCGACGCCGCGGATCGCCCGCCGGGCCAGCGCTTCGCTGCGGCTGACGTGGTCGGCGTCCGCTCCGGTGCGGCACGCCGTGATGTGGGCGTCGACGACGTCGATCACCGCTGTGTCGGATTCCGGCGCGTCGGGCGGCAGGAGCGAGCGGGCGACGGCGACTTGGCGGACGCCGTCTTCCCAGCGGCCCGCGACCTGTGCCGCCCACGCCATCCGGACGTGCTGGCGGACCTGGTGCCCGGTGTCCCACAACGGATTTCCCAGCCGCAGCTCGGCCGCGACCTCCGCGGCGCGGTCGAACTGGCCGTCCTCGGCCAGGGCGGTCAGCAGCGTTTCGAGCAGCTCCCAGCGCAGCTCGCGCCACGCCGGTTCGCCGGGGCCGGCGGCCAGCATGCCGAGGGCGTCGTCGAGCACGGCGATGGCGGTGGCCTGGCCGCCGGCGTGCAGGGCGCGGCGGGCGGTTTCCAGGTAGAGCCGGGCCGCCTCGGGCAGGTCGCCGGCACGCCGGTGCAGGTCGGCGGCCAGGTGGCACCAGGTACCGGGCAACCCCGGGTACAGCTCCGCGATCGCCTGCGCCACGCGGCTCGACAGCGCGACGCGGTCGGCCGCGGTGGTCAGTGACAGCAGGGCTTCTTCGGTGAGCGGGTGTTCGAAGGAGTACCAGCCGGGGGTGCCGTCGCCGCCGGTGAGCAGGCGTTCGGCGATCGCCGCGCGGACGTGCGTGAGCAGCGTGCGGTCGTCGAGCCCGACGCAGCGCTGCACCACCGGGAGCGGGAAGGTCCGGCCGATGATCGCGGCCACCGAGAGCAGCCGCATGCCGTCCGGGCCGAGCTGCAGGGCGCGTTGCTCGACCGCCTGGACGATGCTGAGCGGCACCTGTCTTCGCGTCCCGCCGACCAGCCGCCAGCCCGAAGGACGGCGGACGAGATCCTTTGTGGACAAAGCGCAGCGGGTGAGTTCGGCGGCGGCGAACGGGTTTCCCCGGCTCTGCGCGTAGAGGTGCTTGGCCACCGGCTCGCCGACCTCGTCCGGCGAACAGCCGAGGATCGAGGCCACCAGTTCGGTGGTCCCGGCGCGGTCGAGGCGTTCCAGTTCCAGGTGGACCGCGTCGCCGCGCTGGGCCAGCGTCTTCACCAGCTCGGCGGCCGCGGACGCGCCGAGGCGCACGGTGGCCAGCACCAGCACCGGCTGGTCCCGCAGGTTGGACGCCAGGTAGTCCAGCACGGTCAGGGTTTCCCGGTCCGCCCAGTGCAGGTCGTCGATCACCAGCAGGCAGCCGCGGTCGCGGCCGAACCACGACGTCAGCCGCAGGATCGCCTCGGCCAGCACGATCAGCGACGTCTCCCGCGGCTCCGGCCGGGCCCAGTCCGGCACCAGCCGGCCCAGCGCGGGCAGGTACGGCGTCAGCGTCTCGTCGTCCGGGATGCGTTCGGTGCGGGCCAGGGAAAGCAGCGCTTCGGCCAACGGGCGGAACGGGATCGCCGGACCGGTCGAACCGGCGCGCCCCCGCAGGGTCACCATGCCCGCCGCCCGCGCGTGTTCGGCGGCCGCTTCCGCGATCGACGTCTTGCCGATGCCGGGCTCGCCGGCGAGCACCACCATCGCTCCCTCGGACGCCTTCGCCGAGCTGAAGTACCGGGCCAGGCCGGCCAGTTCCGCCTGCCGTCCGATGAGCATTGCCACCCCTCCTGCGGTACGGGACCCGCGATCGACGGTTTCGCGCGCGGCCGGTCCGCTCCCCGCGGGAATGCTACGTAATGAACCGCTCGCCGTGCGGGGAGAAATACCGGCTTTCCCCTGGGTGGCGCAATTGTGCGTACGGCCCGAAATCGTTTCGTCACTGCGGGAAACATTTCCGGGCCCACCGGTGGTGGCCGGGCGGACTCTTTGGGTGCGCTGCACCCATGCGCGCGCCGCCGCCGGCGGGCGAGGGTGGACGGGCCGGAGCGTCCCGGCTCCCGCGTTTCGTCGCCGCGGGTCGTCCCACTCGACTGGAGATCGTTCGCCATGTGGTTGAACAGGCTGTCCGCGGTCCAGGCGTTCCAGGTCGCGCACGCCCAGCGGGAGCTGCTGGAAGGCTGCGCTTACGACCCGCTGGTGGTGCGCGGGATCCAGCGGGCGAAGCTGGCCGCGCTGTGGGAACGCGCGGACCGGGTGCCGCGCTACGCGGCCGATCCCGCGATCCGGGACCGGCGTTTCGAAGACGTCGGCGTGCTGGAAAAGGACGAGCTGAAAGCCGATCCCACCGGCTTCCTGGCGACCGAGGTCAAGGGGCCGATCGGGTATTACGAAAGTTCCGGTTCCTCCGGACGGGCCACGCCGACCCCGCGGACGGCCGAAGACACGATCACGAACGTGATCGGGGTGGGCAGCCTGTGGCGGACCGTGCTGACCGGTGAGCCGGACCGCGTCGCCGCGCTGCTGCCCTCGGACGTCGCCCCGGTCGGCGACTTCGTCGCCGCGGTCGCCGAGTACCTGGGGCACACGTTCCTGCGCTGCTACCCGTTCGCCACCGGGATCTGCGACTTCGACCGGCTGGACCGGCTCTTCCGCGGCTATCGCCCGACCGTCGTGTTCGGCGCGCCGGGCGTGCTCACCCAGTGGACGCGCGTGCTGAAGACCACCGGGGCGCTCGCCGACGTCACCGCCGGCGTCCGGGCGGTCATGCTGCTCGGCGAGGTTTCCCTGCCCGGCCAGCGGGCGAAGCTGGCCGCGGACTGGTCGGCGAAGGTGTTCGACGCCTCCTACGGCAGCACCGAGACCGGCACGATCGCGGCCACCTGCGGCGACGGCGGCCTGCACCTGCTCGAATCCGGGCACCTGGTCGAGCTGCGGCGGGGGGACAAGCTGGTCCCGGCCGCGCCGGGCGAGTCCGGCGAACTGGTCACCACGACGCTCAACAACCACGCCCGCCCCCTCCTGCGCTTCGCGACCGGTGACGCGGCCGACATCCTCCCCGACCTCTGCCGCTGCGGGCTGGGCCTGCCGCTGCTGCGGGTGCACGGCCGCCGCGCCGAGCAGGTCACCGTCGGCGGCGTGCAGCTCGACGAACACGGCGTCGGCGCGCTGGTCTACGACGACCCGCGGCTCACCGGCTACCTCATCCAGCTCGACGCCCACGGCGGGGCCCGGCTGGTGGTGGAGAAGGACGTCGACGTCACCGGGCCGGACGGTGAACTGACCGAGCAGGTCAGCCGCCGCTTCGCCGACGCGGGCATCACCTGGACCGACGTCGTCGCGGTGAGCCAGCTGCCCCCCGTGAGCAAGGCCGGTGGCAGCCAGAAGAACTGGAAGCGCACGAACGTGGTGCGCGCCCGATGACCGCGACCGTGCCGGAACCGGCGCTGGCCGACGGCGGCCTGCGCCAGGGCGACGCCGACCTGTGGTGCACCTACGCGGCGGTCCGCACGCTGCGCCGGCTCGGCCGCAGCCCGGCCGGGCGCGAGGGCATCGCCGCCTTCGTCCGGTCGCGCCGCAACACCGACGGCGGGCATGCCTGGCAGCGCGGTCTCGCGTCGGACGGCTGGGCCACCTACTACTGCACGCAGGCCCTGCTGGACCTGGGCGAAGCGGTCGACGAGCCCGCCCGCGTGGCCGAGTGGGTGCACGGCACGCGCGCCGCCGAGGGCGGCTTCGCGATGACCGCCGGCCAGCCGCCGGACGTGTGGGCCACCTACTACGCGACCCGGACGCTCGCCGAAGCCACCGGTTCCGCCGTCCCGGAGGCGGCCGGGCTCGCCGGCTGGCTCGCCGCGTTGCAGCGCCCGGACGGCGGCCTGAACTGGCAGCCCGGTTCGAGCCCGTCGGACGCCCGCGCCTGCTACTACGGCGTCCACGCCTGGCGGGCCACGACGGACGCCGCGTTCCCGTGGCAGACCGGCCGGCTCGTGGCGTGGCTGCGCGCGCAGCAGACGCCCGGGGGCGGCTTCCGCTTCGCCCCCGGCTCGGACGCCTGCCTGTGGGCGACCTTCCGGGCGGTCCGCGCCCTGCGGGTCCTCGGCGCGGAACCGGCGGACCGGGCCGGGGTGATCGCCTGGATCCAGGACCGGCGCCTGCCCGCCGGCGGCTACGAGCGCTGGCCCGGCTACGGCCGCTCGGACGTCTGGGCGTGCTTCTCGGCGGTCGGCGCGCTGACCGCGCTCGGCCACGCCATCTCCGGGGCGGAGGCGGATTCGATCGCCGGCGCGATCGCGCGGTGCCGGCTGCCGGGCAGCGGGTACACCTACCGCAGCCCGGACGCCGCCGGGGACAGCCTCGCCACCGCGGCAGGCCTGTTCGCGTCGGTGCTGGCCGGGGCCCCCGCGCCCGGCCTGGCCCGCTGGCTGCGGGACGCGCAGCTGCCGTTCGAGGACGGCGTGATGTACATGCCGGGCCGGGGCGCGGAAGTCCGCTGCACGCAGTGGGCGTTCGAGGCGCTGCGGGCGAGCGGGCAGCAGCTGGACGAGCCCCGGCTGTGCCGCTGGATCGAACACCTGCAGAACCCCGACGGCGGCTTCGGCTACTGGCTGGGCCGCGGATCGGATCTGGTGTCGACCACCGCCGCGGTCGAGCTGGCCGACCGCCTCACCGGCGGGCACCCCGCCACCATCCTCGACGCCGCCCGCGTGGTGGCGTTCGTGACGCTCTGCCGCGACGGCGGCCTGGCCCGGCCGACCCCGGCCGGCACGGCCACCGCGAGCGCGACCGCGCAGGCCGCCCGGGTGCTGCACCTGCTCGGTGCGCGCCCGGCCGCGGCCGATCTGCACGCGGGCCTGGCCGCCTACGCCCGGTCGATCGGCGGCTACGCCGGCACCGCCCGCGGCCTGCCCGAACTGACCAGCACCTACCAGGTGGTGCTGGCCGACCAGTGCCTCGGCCGGGACTCCGACCGCGACTGCGTCGCCCGCTTCCTGGCCCGGGTGGACCTCGGGGACGGCCACTACTCGTGGAGCCCGCTCTCCCGCACCCCGGCCGGGCCGCTCGCCGACTGCCTCGGGGCGCTGCTGCGGGCCTGGCTGACCGATCCCGCGGCCCTGCTGCCGCCGCTCAACCTCTGAAGGGAGGGCCGGCGATGCCGACCACCATCGTGCGCTGCCCGGAGCTCGACGAACCGCACCGGCGGCGGATCGCCAAGGAACTCACGTTCTTCTGGCGCCGCGCCGGGGTCACCCCCGCCCACGTGATCACCCGGTTCGAGCCGCCCGGGTCCGTCTACAGCGGGCCGTTCCCGCTCGAGCTCCCGTACGCGTTCGTGTCCTGCGTCGTGGCGCAGGACCGCGACGACGAGTTCAAGGCCGGGTACGCCGAGCAGCTGCGCCGTAGTTTCGCCGCGCTGGTGCCGGCCGAGCGGGTGTTCGTCTCCTTCTTCCCGACCGATCCCCGAGACCACTACGTCCCGGAAGCCCGGGCGAGCGCAGAGGAAGGCACCGCGCGATGACCACCGAAGAAATCCGTGAAGGCGTGCGCACGGCGTTGGCGGGCGTGCTCGGCGTCGAGCTGGACGCGGCGCAGGACGACACGCCGCTGGCCGACATCGCGCCGGAGAAGTACGACAGCCTCGGCGTGCTCGACTGCGTCGCGAAGCTGGAGCAGGCCTTCGGCATCTCGGTCGACCTGGTCGAGGACCACCTGCTCACGACCTTCCGCAGCGTCGGCTCGATCACCGCGCTGATCGAGCGCAAGCGCCACGACGCCGAAGTGCTGGGGGTGTTCTCGTGACCACCGCCCCGGTCACGCGGTTCAGCACCTCGGGCACCACGGGCGCCCCGGTCGGCTGGCTGCGCACGGAGGTCCAGCTGGTGGCCGAAACCGAGCTGCTGGCCCGGCTGCTCGACGCCGACCCGGCCGTGCGGGTCGACGCCGTGTTCACCCACGCCCCGCCCGCGCACCTGTACGGGCACCTGACGGGGGTGCGGCTCCCGGAAGTCCTGGGCGTGCCGGTGCGGCAGGTGCCGCAGACCGCCGCGTTCGACGTCGGTGCCGCGCGGCACCCGCTGCTGGTGCTGCTGCCGGCGTCGTTCGCGGTGCTGGAACGCTCGTCGCACGCGTTCGCGCACTGTTCCCGGGTCACGATGGTGTTCAGCAGCGCCGCGATCCCCGAGGCGGCCGGAGCGGTGCGGGCCGCGCTCGGGCCGCGGGCGCGGCTGGTGGAGCTGTTCGGCTCCACCGAAACCGGCCTGGTCGCCACCCGCGAACACGGCGGGAGCCCTGAGTGGACCCTCGCGCCCGACGTCCGCTTCGCCGACGCCCTGCTGGCCGCGGGCGAGGGCCGGCTGACCGTGTCGAGCCCGCGCCTGGCCGCGCGCGAAGGCGAACCGCCGCCCGGTGAGCACCGGCTGGACGACCTGGTGCGCGTCACCGGCCCGGCGACGTTCCGCTGGGAGGGCCGGGACGGGCGGCTGCTGAAGGTCAACGGCCGCCGGCTGGACGTCGACCGGCTGCTGAGCGAGCTGGCCGGGGCCGCGCCCGGCCACGTCCTGCGGTGCCGTCCCGAACGCGACGACGTCCGCGGCGAGTGGTTCACCGTCACCGTCGAACCGACCGAAACCGCCGCGGCCGGGGCGGGCGTGCCGGCCACGCTCGCGGCCGCCGTCGAAGCGCTGCCGGCCTGGCAGCGGCCCCGAGCCCTGATCCCGGTAGCGAGGAACTCATGACCGAAGTGGACAAGCGACTGCGCGACGTGGTCCGGCAGGCCGCCGGGCTCCCGTTCTTCTCCGACCGCTACGCGCACCTGGACCTGGCGGGCGAGTTCTCCTTCACCGACGTGCCGGAGATGACGCGCGAGGACATCACCGCGTCCATGACCCTGGCCTCGGGCCAGCCCGGGCGGGGCGGCGCGTATCTGTTCACCAGCGGCGGCAGCACCGCGGCGCCGAAGGTGGCCTGGATCCCGATCGCCATGCACCTGGACGCCATCCTCGGCCACTGGCGGCCGCTCGGCCCCGGCGACGTGCTGGCGAACCTCGCCATGCCCGGGCGGCTCTGGTCGGCGCACTACTTCTACAACGGCTTGGCGGAACGCTGCGGCGCCGACGCCATCGGGCTCGGGCACGTCGAAGCCGGCGAATGGCCGCAGTGGCTCGACTTCCTGGACACCCACGGCACCACCGCGCTGTGCGGCACACCGTCCACCTTGGAGCAGGTGCTCGCACTGGCGCTGCGGCTGCGGCACCCGATCCTGCGCCGGCTGCGGGCCGCGCTGTTCTTCGGCGAGCCGTGCCCGGAATCGCTGGTCCGGCTGTGCCGCGAAGAGGTGCCCGGGGTCGGGCTGTGGGGCAACTACGGCTCCACCGAGACGTGGGTGATCGGGCACAACGGCCCGGACTGCGACGCCACGACGTTCCACGTCTTCCCGCACCAGCACGTCGAAGTCGTCGACGGCTCGGTCCTGGTCACCACGCTGCACGAGGACGCGGTGAGCCCGGTGGTGCGCTACCGCATCGGCGACCGGGCCCGCTGGACGCGGTGTGCGTGCGGTGGCGACCGGGCCCTGCGGCTGCTCGGCCGGGAGGGTGCGCTGATCAAGTTCGCCGGCACCCTGGTCGCCCCGGACGAGCTGCTCGGCCTCGCCCGCGCGGACGCCTCGGTCGTGGCGGCGCAGGCGGCGTGGCGCGAGGCGGACCCCGAACGCCTCGAAATCCGCGTGGTCCCCGCCGCGGGCGCCACGCCGGACGTGGACGCGCTGCGGGCGCGGCTGCTGGATTCCCAGATCGACCTGCGGTTCGCTCTCCGCGGCGACGACGACGCCTTCGAAATCGTGGTCGTCGACCGGCTGCAGGTCAACGACCGGACCGCGAAGACGCCGTCCCTGGTGCCCCTGGACCCGCCGCGATGAGCCGCCCGCTCACCCCCGAGCAGGCCGCACGGCACAGGAGCCTGACCCGCCCGCTGGCGCACCGGCGGGCGGCGCTGACCGCCGGCGACCTCGACGTCACCGGCATGCGGGCCGATCTCGCCGCGCAGATCGAGGAGCTCGACCCCGAGTACGGCGCGTTCGTGAAGCCGCGGCAGATCGCCGCGGGCCGGCCGGAGTGGCCGGCCCGGGAATCGGTGACCTTCAAGGACACCGTCGACGTCGCCGGCTTCGCGACGAAACTCGGCATCCCCGCCGGGTACGCGGTGCGGCCGGCGGTGTCCGCCCGGATCGCGCGGGTGCTGGCCGGCCGCGGCCTGCTCGCGCTGGGCAAGGTGACCAGCACCGAATGCGCGCTGGGCACGAAGAAACCGAGCCGGAACCCGCGCTTCCCGCACGTGTCGCCGGCCGGGTCGAGCACCGGCAGCGCGGTGGCCGTCGCGGCCGGCTTCTGCGACGTCTCGGTGGGCACCGACTCCGGCGGTTCGCTGCGCTGGCCCGCCGTCTACTGCGGCGTGACCGCGCTGCGGCTGACGCCGTCGCCCGAGCTGCTGGAGGGGGTGCACTGCGTCGCGCCGAGCATGGAGGCGCCGGGGCTGATCACCCGCACCGCCGACGACCTCGCGTGGCTGTGGCGGACCCGCCGGCTGGCCGCCGCGTTCGGGCTCGCCGACGGGCCGGCCGCCGGGCCGCTGCGGATCGCCGTGACCGCCCCGCGCGGCACGGACCCGGACCTGCTGGCCGCGCTGGCCGTGGCGCACGACCGGCTCGCCGCGCTCGGCCACGACGTCACGCGGGCGGATCTGCCGCAGCTGTGGGACATGATCGAAGCAGCCGGGCAGCTGCTGGCCAAGGAAGCGCACGACGGCTTCGGCCGGCTGCGCGGCCGCCCCGGTCTCGCCCTGCAGCCGGAGACGGTGCGGGCGATGACCGCCGGGGCGCACATCGGCCGGTCCCAGCACGAGGACCTGCTGGCCCGGCAGGAGGCGGCGGTGCGCACCGCCGGCGAGCTGCTGACCCGGCGCTACGACCTGATCGTGCTGCCGCTGGAGACCGGGCTGCCCGACCCGGCCGAGCGCTCGGCCTCGACGTCACTGCCCGGACCGTCCGCTGTGGACGGGCCGGGGGCACTCACGCTCGTGGCCAATTTCGCGCGGCTGCCGGTGCTTTCCCTGCCGATGACGCTCTCGCGCGAGGGCTCGCCGGCCGGCGTGCAGGTGCTGGCCGCCCGGGGGCGCGACGCGCTGCTGGTGGCGGCCGGAGCCGCGCTCAACGGCGACGGAGCGTTGCCGAACTTGTCCGTCGCCGGGGAACCCGCCGGTGGCGCCATCCCGAAGGTGAGGACGCAATGACCGCCGAAGACCGCCCGGGTGCCGTGGTGGTGCTCGGGATGTTCGTCGCCGCCCGGTACCCCGACCTGCTGCCCGCCGCCGCGGCGCGCGGGCTGCGGGTACTGGGCGTCGACGAGGACAGCCCGTTCGCCCGCCACTACGACGACGCCCGCCGCGCCGACCCGGGGCACCCGATGGCGCCGATCGCCGAGCTGGCCTGGCACGAGGGCACCGATCGCGCCGGGGTGATCGACACCGTGTCGGGCTGGGCCGCCGCCTACGATGTGCGGGGCGTGCTGGTCTTCGGCGAAGGGTTCGTCGAAACCGGTGCCGTGCTCGCCGACCTGCTCGGCCTGCCCGGCCCCGGCCTGCGGGCGGGCCGCGTCTGCCGGAACAAGCTGCTGCAGCGCCGGTACCTCGCCGAATGGAGCCCGCGCTCGCGCCTGCTGCCTACGGCCGACGCGGCGGACTGGACGACGTTCCCGGCCGTGCTCAAGCCGCTCGACGGCCAGGCCAGCGCCGGGGTCAGCCGGGTCGGCTCCGCCGGAGAGCTCGCCGCCGCCCTCGCCCGTCCGGGTTTCGCCGCGCCGATGCTGCTCGAAGAACTGGTGCCCGGGCCGGAGGTCTCGGTCGAAGCGCTGGTGCACGACGGTCGCGTCCGGTTCACCGGGATCACCGGGAAACTGACCAATGAGGACAGTGGGCGGTTCTTCGTCGAACTCGGCCACACCGTCCCGGACGTCGCGCTCACCGCGGCGCAGCAGGCCGCGGTGCGGGCGGTGAACGAGCAGGTGCTGCGGCGCCTGGACTTCCGCGACGGCGTCGCGCACGCCGAGTACCGGGTCACCCCCGAAG
Organism: Amycolatopsis sp. NPDC058278; assembly: GCF_042881395.1. Lineage (NCBI taxonomy): Bacteria > Bacillati > Actinomycetota > Actinomycetes > Pseudonocardiales > Pseudonocardiaceae > Amycolatopsis > Amycolatopsis sp. NPDC058278. Next base: position 14,831 of record NZ_JBHVXZ010000058.1, read on the forward strand.
GCGTGGTGCGGCTGATGGAGATCGCCGCCCGCCCGGCCGGCGACAGCATCATCACCCTCTACGGCCTGGCCACCGGCGAGCCGATGGAACCCGCGATGCTCGCGGTGGCCCTCGGCGAAGGAGTGTCCTACCCGGAGCCGGTGCGCTGGGCCCGGCAGAAGTACGTCCCGCACACCCCGGGCGTGCTCACCGGGATGCGGGCCGACGGCCTGGGCGTCCCGGTGACCTGGCTGCGCGAACGCTGGTTCTTCCCGGCTGTGCGGCCCGCCCCCGACGCCGGCGTCCGGATGATCATGATGGGGCGCGCGAAGGGCGACGAACTGGGCGAGATCCGCTCGTCGGCGGATCGCTCGGCGACCTACCTCATCGATGCGCCGACCCCGGCCGCGCTGGACGAGCTGACCCGCAGCTGTGACGCGGCGATCCGCGTGGAGACCGATCCCGGGGAGCGGGCCGATGGCTGAGTCCGGGTTCTTCGCCGCCGTCGGCGGCCTGCTGCGTGAGCGGATCGAGCCGCTGCGCCCGGTCGGCTACCGCCGCATCGCCGGCGCCATGCTGGTCACCAACGTGGGCAACGGCATGCAGTTCGTCGCCAACGTGTGGCTGGTGCTCACCATGACCGGGAGCCCGAGGGCCGTGGCGCTGGTGCTGCTGACCGCCGCGCTGCCGGGGGTGTTCTTCGGCCCGGTCATCGGCGTCCTGATCGACCGGTTCCCGCGCCGGCTCGTGTTCGCCTTCGCCGACCTGACCTCGGCCACCGTGCTCGCGTCGGTCGTCCTCCTGCAGGTCACCGGCAACCTGGCCACCTGGCACGTGTTCGTGATGGTGTTCCTGCTCGGGCTGACCGAGTCCACCGCGGTGCCCACCGGAACCACCCTCGTCCGCGAGATCGTGCCGGTGGACCGGCTGCTCGCGGCGAACGCCACCACCGGCGTCGCGGTGCAGATCGGCAACGTCAGCGGCGCCGCGCTCGGCGGGTTCATCCTCGGCAGCTCGTCGGTGAGCGCGGTGCTGGCCATCAACGTCCTGTCCTACCTCGGCTCCGCGGCTTTCGTGTTCGGCGTCCGGACCCAGCGCGTGGTGCGCACGAAGAACGAGAACTGGCGCGAAGCGGTCCGCGAGGCCGCCGCCGGGCTCACCTACCTGCGCACGCACCGGCCGATGATCCCGTCGTACCTGATGCTGCTGACCCTGTTCGCCGTGCTGTACGTGCTGAACACGCTGCTCGCGCCGTTCGCGAACGACGCGCTGCACGTCGGGGCGAGCGGGCTCGGCTACATCGACGCGATGTTCGCCTTCGGCGCCATCCTCGGCGGCCTGCTGCTGCCGCTGGCCACCGCGCGGCTCAACCGCGACCGGCTGGCCGCGCTCGGCGTGATCGGCATGGGTGTCGCCCTGGTCGCCCTCGCCTACTCGCACGCACTGGCCGCGCCGATGGTGCTCTACGGGCTCGCCGGGGTGAGTTTCCAGTCCTTCTACATCTTCCGCACCCGCGTGCAGGAGCACGTGCCGGTGGACGTCCAGGGCCGCGTGATGGCCCTGCTGATCACCAGCGTCGGGCTCTGCCGCCTGGTCGTCTACGCGGTGCTGGCGGTCTTCGTCACCGCGGGCACGCTGCGGATGATCTACGGCGTGGTCGGCCTCCTGCTCGGCCTCGTCGGGGTGGTGATCACGATCCGCGCGTTCCGCACGGACGAGGTTTCCCGGCCGCCCGAGCCGGAGCCCGTCACCGCGGGACCGTCCGAAACGGAGCAGGCATGAGCACCCCCAAACCGGCCGTCGTGCTGTTCGGCGGCCTGGCGGTGGCGTGGAACCAGCGGTACCTGCGGGTGCTGGCCGAGTGCGGGATCGCCGCCCTGATCGTCGACCGCGGCGGACCGCACGCCGAAGCGTTGCTCAGCGGCGATCTCTCGCACGTCGCCGGCTTCGCCGCGGCCGACCCGGAGGACCACGCGGTGGTGGCGGACGTCGTCGCGGGCTGGGCGGAGCGGTTCGCCGTCGTCGGCGTCGCCTGCCTGGTCGAGCAGTACGTCCTGCCCGCGGCGATCGCCGCGGACCTGCTCGGCGTGCCCTCGCCGGGGCTGCGGGCCGCGACGGTCTGCCGGGACAAGCACCTGCAGCGGCGGTTCCTGGCCGAGTGGAGCCCGCGGTCGCAACGCGCCGGCAGCGGCGAGCCGCGGTTCCCGGTGATCCTGAAGCCGGCCGGACGGCTGGCCAGCTCCGGCGTCCGGTTCGTCCCTGACGCCGCCGGGCTCGAAACCGCGCTGGCCGAATACGGGCCGGACGAGGTGCTGCTGCTGGAAGAACCGGTGCGCGGCCCGGAGTTCTCGGTCGAGTCGCTGAGCGTCGACGGCGTGGTCGGCTACGCCGAGATCACCGGCAAGCGGACCACCGGGCTGGACTCCGGGTTCTTCGTCGAACTCGGCCACACCACGCCCGCCCCGGGGCTCGACGAGCCGGCGCGGGCGGCGCTGCTGGACACCCACCACGCCGTGCTGGACCGGCTCGGGTTCGGCACCGGCGTCGCGCACGCCGAATACCGGCTGGACGACTCGGGCCGGCCGGTGCTGATCGAGATCGCCGCGCGGCCGCCCGGCGACAGCATCATGGCGCTGCACTGGCTCGCCACGGGCGTCAGCCTCGAAGAGGCCTACCTGCGCGCGGTGCTCGGCGAACCGGCCGAGCTCCCGCCGCCGACGCGCGTGGCGCGTCAGGTCTACCTCGACCACCCGGCCGGGGTCCTCACCGACGTCGAGGTCGCCCCGGAACTCGGCGTGGGCGTGCACTGGTTCAGCCCCGGGGAGGTGCACGCGCAGATCGCGACCTGCGCGGAGCGCGACGACGACGCGACTGTGCGGTGCGTGCTCGCGCTCAAGCCGAGCGGGACCGAGCTGGTGCCGCTGCGGGAATCGGGGGACCGGGCGGCGATGTTCGTCATCGACGCGCCGTCGGTGGCGGAGCTGGACGAGCTCGAGCGGCGCTGCCGCGCGGGTGTCCGGGTGCGGGCCGGGTCATGACCGTCGCGCCCCGCCCCGGCGAGCCGCTCGCCGCCCCGTCCCCGGCCACCGAACCGTTGTGGCCATCGGCCGACGCACTGGCCGGGGTGACCGCCCGGCTGGCCGCGTCCGCACCGCTGGTGACCCCGGCCGACTGCGCGGACCTGCGCACCCAGCTGGCCGCGGTCGCGTCCGGCGCGGCGTACCTGGTCCAGGGCGGCGACTGTGCGGAGCTGTTCGACGAGGTCTCCGCGCACACCACCCGCCGCAAGGCCGCGCAGCTGACCGAGCTGGCCGATCTGGTCGAGATCGCGACCGCGGTGCCGGCGCTGACCGTGGGCCGGATCGCCGGGCAGTTCGCCAAACCCCGCTCCAGCGCGGTGGAACGCCTGCCGGACGGCGGTTCCCTGCCGGTGTACCGCGGTGACGCGGTCAACGCCCTCGCGGCGGATCCGGCCGCCCGCGTGCCGGACCCGGCCCGGTTGCTGACCGCCCGCGAGCGGGCCGCGTCGATCCACGCCACGCTCGACGTCCTGGCCGCCGCGTCGGGCCGCCGCGTGTTCACCAGCCACGAAGCTCTGCTGCTGGACTACGAAAACGCGCTGGTGCGCCCGGCCGCGTCGGGCCCCTACGGCGGATCCGCGCACCTGCTGTGGGCCGGGGAACGCACCCGCGACCCGGCCGGGCCGCACATCGGCCTGCTGAGCCGGATCACCAACCCGGTCGCGGTCAAGCTCGGCCCGGCCACCGCCCGCGAGGACCTGAAGGCCCTGATCGACGTGCTCGACCCGCAGCGGACGCCGGGCCGGTTGTCGTTCGTCGCCCGGATGGGCGCGGGACACGTACGCCGGGTGCTGCCCGCGCTGGCCGGAGCGGCCCGCGAGGCGGGCTGCCTGCCGGTGTGGATCTGCGACCCCATGCACGGCAACGGGCAACGCGCGGCGAGCGGCCGGAAGATCCGTCTGGTCGACGACGTCCGCACGGAGGTCGCCGGGTTCGTGGCGGCCCTGCGCGAGGCCGGGGCGCACCCGGGCGGGATCCACCTGGAACTGACCCCGGACGACGTGACCGAATGCGTCGACCTGCCCGACGACCCGACGCCGCGCTATTGGACCGGCTGCGATCCGCGCCTCAACCCGGCCCAGGCCCGCGACGTCGTCCGCGCGTTCGCCGCGGCGGTTTCGCCGTGACCGGCGCGGGGTTCGAGGTCGGCACGGACACCCTCGATCCGGCCGCGGTCGCGATCGCCTCGCGCACGCCCGGCGTCCGCGGGGTGGTTCCGGCGGGACTGGACGACGTCATGGCCGCGTCGGTCGCGGCGCGGGACGCGCTCGTCGCGTCGGGAACACCGGTGTACGGCGTGACCACGGGATTCGGTGATCGCAACATCAGCCGGGTCGAACCGGCCGACGCCGCCGCGCTGCAGGCCGGGCTGATCCGCTACCACCTCGCCGGGACCGGCCCGGCCGCGCCGGACGACGTGGTTCGCGCGACGCTGCTGATCCGCGCGAACTGCCTGGCCCGCGGCCGGTCCGGGATCCGGCCGGAGGTGGTCCGGCTGCTGCTGGACTGCCTGGCCGCGGACCTGCTGCCGGTGGTGCCGGTACGCGGCTCGGTCGGCGCCAGCGGCGACCTCGTGCCCCTGTGCTACGTCGCCTCGATGCTGGTGGGCGAAGGCACGGTCCGCGTGCACGGCGTCGAACGCCCGGCCGCGGCGGCCCTCGCCGGCGCCGGCCTGCGGCCGGTGCGGCTGGAGCCGAAGGAAGCGCTGGCGCTGATCAACGGGACGGCGTTCCTCTCGGCGTTCGCGGTGCACGCCTACGCCGAGGCGGCCGACCTCTGCGTCGCGGGCGCGGCGGCGACGGCGCTGGCCGTGGAAGCGTTGCGCGGCAACCGTGACCACTTCCACCCGATGACGCACGCGAACAAGCCCCACCCGGGTCAGGTGCACGTGGCCGGCGTGGTGCGGCGGCTGCTCGACGGCTCGGGGTTCGCGCGCGGGCAGCGGGAAATCACCGAGCTGAACGGCGACGGCGGCTCCCGGCTGGCCCACCCGATCCAGGACCGCTATTCGGTGCGGTGCGCCCCGCACGTGCTGGGCGTCCTGCACGACACGCTCGAGTGGGCGGGCCGCTGGCTGGCGGTGGAGATCAACGCCAGCACGGACAACCCGCTGTTCGAGCCGGGAACCGGGGAAGTGCACAACGGCGGCAACTTCTACGGCGGGCACGTGGGGATGGCCATGGACTCGCTGAAGGTCGCCGTCGCCAGCGCCGGTGATCTGCTGGACCGCCAGCTGGCCCTGGTGGTGGACGAGAAGTACAGCAACGGCCTGCCGGCCGGGCTGACCGGGCCGGCGAAGGGGCCGCAGCACGGCTTCAAAGGCGTGCAGATCGCGACCTCGGCGCTGGTCGCCGAGGCACTGCAGCGCTCGGCGCCCGCGACCGTCCACTCGCGCTCCACCGAGGCGCACAACCAGGACAAGGTCAGCATGGCCACCATCGCCGCCCGCGACGCCTGCGCGGTGACCGAACTGGTCCGCGAAGCCACCGCGGCGCACCTGGCCGCGCTCTGCCAGGCCATCGACCTCCGCGGCGGCCCGGCGGCCTTGGGGGAGGGCACCCGGGCCGTGTACACCTTCGTCCGCGACCGGGCCGGCTTCCTCGACCGCGACCGCAGGCTCGACCACGAACTGGCCGGCCTCGCCGCAGCCCTGCGGTCGGGCGCGCTGACCGGCGTGGTGGCGCCCTTCGGGGCGGCCGAAGCGCGGGTCGCCGGATCCGCGTGACCGCAGTTTTCGACCAGCGCGACCGGCCCGCCCCACGGGGTGCGGGCCTTCGTCGTATCGCGCCGTGGCGGGACCGCGGCCCGAGCGGAAGGACGGCCTCGATGAGTCCGGTATCGATCGAATCCCTCGAAGACACCACGGAAACCGGTGCACGCACCGCGGCCCGGGCGTTCGCCGCCGGCTGGTCCCGGCCACCCGGCCCGCTGCCCGAGCCGCTTCGGTGGTCGCTGCGCGAACGGGCGGCGCAGCTGGCTCGCGGGGCGCTGACCGCCGCGGAGTTCGGCGCCGAGGCCGACCCGTGGGCGTTCGCCGCGGATACGCACTACCGCGCCTGCAGCGAGCTCCGTGAGGGCGAGCCACCGGTGCGGCTCGGGGTGAAGGACACCGTCGACGTCGCCGGGTTCGCGACCCGGCTCGGGCTGCGCCGGCACCGGCACTACCCGCGCCGCAGCGCGGCCCCGCTGACCGGCCTCCGTGGACTGTCCACAGTGGCCAAGCTGGTGACCACCGAGCTGAACCTGGGCATCGGTTCCGGCTGCGGGAACCCGTACTTCCCCCGGCTGGACCCGGCCGGCTCCAGCACCGGCTGCGGCGTGGCGGTCGCCGCCGGGATCTGCGATCTGGCGCTGGGCACCGACGTGCTCGGCTCGGTCCGCTGGCCCGCCGGCCGCTGCGGCGTGGTGGGGTTGCGCCTGACCCACACCGACCGGCTCCACGGCGTCTTCCCGCTGTGCCCGTCGATGGACGCGCCCGGCTGGGTGGCCCGCACCGCCGACGACCTCGCCTACGCGGCCGGGCACTGCGGCTTGCCGATCGGCCCGGTCCCGGCCGGGCCGTACCGCGTCGGCGTGGTGACCGAGGCACTCGCGACGGTCGAGCCGGAGATCCTCGACGGCGTCCGCACCACGATCGAACTCTTGCGGACGGCCGGTCACGCGGTCACCGAAGTGCGCGTGGGCGAGCCCTGGAGCTGGCGCTCGGCGGCGTGGGAACTGTGCGCGCGGGCGGCCTGGGACGCCTTGCCGCAGTGGCGCGGCTGGCTGGCCGAGGACCTCGGTCCGGCAACGGAGAAGGCGGTCGCCGCGGGCGCCGACGTCACCGACGCCCGGCTGCACGAGATCGTCACGGCCCAGCACCGCCTGCGGGTGGCCAACAACGGCTGGTTCGCCGGCCTCGGCGTCGATGCGCTGCTGCTGCCGCTGGACCCGAAGGGCCCCGTCCCGCGGGACCCGGCCGAGGACCGCACGCGGTCGACGATCCCGCTGACCCGCACCCGCACCGGCATCGACCACGAGGACGACATCGGCTACACCCCGCTGGCCAGCTTCACCGGCCTGCCCGCGCTGACCTTCCCGGTCGCCACCGCCCGCGACGGCGTGGTCCCGGTGGCGATGCAGCTGGTCGGCCGTCCGCAGGCCGACGGCGCGCTGGTCTCCCTGGCGCGCGATGCCGAACGCGTCCGGGGCCCGCTGGGCTTCGCACCCCGCTGACCCGGACCACGAGGAGAAGGCCCACCGGAAACCTCCGGTGGGCCTTCTCGGTTGCGGGGAACCGGGTTCAGCGGTGGCGCACGCCGAGGTGGGTCAGCGCGTCACCGAGGAGCCGGGCCCGGGTGTCCGAGCCGTCGACGCCTTCGAGGCCGAAGCCCCAGTAGACGGTCCGCGCGGTCTGGACGCCGGCGCCGAAGTGGTAGCCGATGCCGGGCTGGGCCGCCCAGGCCGCGGCGGTGGTGACGGCCGTGCCGGGCGGGGGCGGGCCCGCTTCCCAGCCGCCGAGACCGTCCTCGAACGACGTCCGGTCGGTGACCGTGCCGTCCTCGGTGACGGCGGTGTCGTCGACGAACACGCCCAGGCCGGAGACCGCGAAGTCCTGCACGTAGCTGATCGACAGCTCCACCTGCGAGCCGGCGTAGCGGGACAGGTCCACCTTCCAGTCCTGGTAGCCGCGGGAGTTGCCGCTGGCGGCGTTCCACGATCCCGTCGTGCCGGTCGCCGTGCAGTCCGGCTTCGTGGTGTCCTTCGACGGGTTCGTCTGGTAGCGCGCCAGGAACGGGTGCAGCGAGTCCCAGTTGATGTCGCAGGACAGGCCGGCGTCGGTCGAGGTGTGCCCGTTGAGGTCCGGCAGCGTCGTCCAGTCGTCCTGCCCGGCGTGGTGGGCCTCGACCAGCACGAAGTCGGAGCGGGGTTCGGTGTCGTAGGAGACCTTGAACGACAGGTCGCCGGTCCGGGCGCCGGTCAGGTCCACCGTCTTGCGCAGCCGCTCGAAGCTCGCCGGCACCGAGGGCGACAGCGCGTAGTGCGTGCCGGTGACCGGTTCGAAGGGCGATGTCCCGGCGAAGCCGACCGAAACCTCCGAGGAGAACTGCGGGAACTGCCGGGCGGGCAGCAGGCTCGACGCGGTCACCATGCCGTACGTGTGCACCTGGTTGTCCGCCGAGTCACCGCCGTCCAGCTTCAGCGGCAGCGGACCGGACGCGGTGTTCGCCACCAGCGGCAGCGCGCTCGCGTCCGCCTTGGTGACCGCGGCCTGGGTGTGGGTGTACGCGCCGAGCCAGTACTGCAGGAAGTCGTCGGTCAGCACCGCGCAGTCCTTCACCGTGCCCGGGCCGGACCCCGTGGTGTCGCAGTACGGCGGTTCCCCGTGCGGGTTGTACGCCGCGCCGAGCAGCTGCGCGTTGGCCGCGTTCTGCCCGGTGTAGAGCAGTTTCCCGCCCTCGTTGAGGTAGTCGCGGGCGGCGAGGATCTCGTCGTCGGCCAGCTTCGACGTGCCCGTCTGACCCGGTGCGCCGGCACCCCGGACGAAGCTGTCGTTGGCCGTGTACCAGATCACCGCCTTGTAGTGCGAGAGCACGCCGAGGGCGTCGGGCGCGGTGCGGTGCTCGGCGTCCACGTCGTAGACGTCGTAGCCGACCTTGTTCGCGTCCAGCGCCGAGCGGTAGTACTGCAGGTGGTTCGGCTTGGTCCGGTCGGCGTACGGCGGCGATTCCAGGGTGCCGCCCGGCTGGCCCGAGTAGTCCTCGGCCGCGAGCACGAGCACGGGGTTGCCGCTGGTGGAGCGCACCGAATAGGTGAACGGGTCGGCCTTCGCGGCACGGGCGGTGAACCAGACCCGCACCTGGTCGCCCGCCTTGGTGCCGGTGATCGTGCCGCGCAGCTGGTGGTAGTACAGGTTGTAGCCGCTGCCGTAGCGCTCGCCGCCGGTGAATTCGTGCGTGGCCGCGGTGCGCTCGCGGCCGCCGTTGACGCTCCAGTGCAGGGTGACCGGGCCCAGCTCGCGCTTGGCGTCGACGGCGACCTCCTGCGGGGTGCCGTAGGAGACGCCGAAGGTGTGCGGGACGAACGCCGGCGTGGTGCGGCCCAGGTGCGAGACCGGGTTTGCGGGATCCGCGGAGGAGTGCGCGATGTCGAGCGCGAACGGGAGGTTCTTGACGAACGCCTGCTCGATGTCGGCGTCGCTGTCCTGGAACTCGAACCGGGAACCACCCCCGCCGCGGGCCGGGTCGCCGCCGTCCATCTCCACGGTGAACGACGTCGTGTGGTAGACGGTGTTCGCCGTGTCGTCGGTGATGCCGCCGTTGCGGAACGGGAACGAGAGCGGGCCGGGGATATAGGGCTTCGGCGCACCCGGCGGGTTGGAGCCGATCGCCGGGGTCGCGTCGTCACCGGCCAGCGCGTGGTAGACCGGGTCGTCCGCGGCGGCGGTTTCGATCTGGTAGCCCACCCCGTAGAGCAGCCGCTCGGCGTCGGTGACGTGGTAGTTGACCAGGAACTTGAACCCGATGCGGCCCAGCAGCCCGTCCATCGCGCGGGTTTCCGGCTCGGATTCCGGCCCGGTGCCGCGGTAGGTTTCGTAGGTGGGCACCGGCGAGGAGTCCTCGTTGTCGAACCCCCAGTGGGCCGGGAAGTTGCGATTGAGGTCGACGCCGTCCCCGGTGTCGATCTTGCCGTTGCCGTTGGTGTCGCGGGCGTTCTTGCGCCACAGCCGGTTGCCCGGGGTGAAGGAGATGTCGTAGCCGTCGGGGTTGGCCACCGGGACGACCCAGATCTCCTTCGTGTCGACGATCTTCGTCAGGTCGGCCGAGGAGACGCCGGCCAGCGGCGTGCCTTCGGTGCTCTTCGCCGGGCCGCGGTGGCCGTAGTTGTCCACGAACAGGTGGGTGAGGCGCCGGACCTGCTCGTTGTCCAGCCACTCCCGCGCGTGCTGCCCGCCGACGTAGAGCACCGACGGCTTCGAGCCGTCCCGGTTGCCGGGCCGGCGTGCGTCCTTGGTGATCCGCAGCGCGAGGATCGGTTTGCCCTGCAGCGATTTCCCGATGATCTCCGGCTTGACGAAGTCGGGGTGCGCGGCGGCGATGCCCTGGAACTCCTCGTACAGCGTCGGCCGCGGTTTGCCGTTTTCGGTGCCGGCGTAGGTGTGGTCGAGGTAGGGCCGGTAGACGTCGTAGGTGCCGGGTTCGGCGGCTTTCCGGGCCGCGGACGTGCCGGCCGTGCCCGTCCCCGTCATGGGGACGGCGGTGATGCCGAGCTTGGTGAGCGCGCGGGCCTGGTCGCCGGTGGCGTCGATTTCGACGCTGCTGCCGCTGTCGCCTTCGGCGACGTCGAAGCCCTGGCCGGCCAGTTCGCGCACGACCGCGGGACTGGTGACGTCGACGCGGTAGGGCCGCAGACCGGCGGGCTCGGCGGCGGCGGGGGTGCTGGTCAGCGGCCCGGTGACGAGCGCGGGCAGCAGTAGGGCCGCCAACGTCCAGGCGGCTCTCCGGCCCGGGCGCGGCAACGGCGGTTTCCGTTTCATGGTTTCCCCTCGGGGGCGCCGCGCGAACCGCGGCGGAACGGGCAAACGGTCGTCGACCAGCATCACGGCCCGGCCCGGTCGCCGGATGGGTGGTGACTACCCACCTTGTCGGGGCGGCGCCCGGGCTGGGTGCGCACACCGGAAAGTTGGGTAGCGCGCACCCAAGCCCGCCGCCCGGCGCCGCGCTTAGCGTTCGGGCACGGCGTTTTCCCGCCGGCTCAGCGAATTCGGCGATCGGTGGAGGTCGTTCAGCGTGTACCAGTACACACATTCGGTGCGGCCCGAGCCGGACTGGCGGCGGTTTCCCGGCTGGGCGGCCGTGAGCGCCGGCGAGTGGGCGGACGTGCAGTGGCAGCGCGCGCACTGCGTCAAGAGCGTCCGCCAGCTGGCCCAGGTCTGCGGCGGCTTGCTCGACGACGGGTTCTACGCCGACCTGCAGCGCGACCGCGAGGAAGCCGCGACGATGTCGCTGCTGCTGCCCCCGCAGGTGCTCAACAGCATGGTGCCGGACGAGCCGCCGTCGGCGAAGGCGATGCTCGCCGACCCGGTCCGCCGGTACATGCTGCCGGTGTTCTCCGACCGGGACCCGGACTGGCCGAGCCACCCCCACGCAAGCCGCGATTCACTGCACGAAGCGGAAATGTGGGCGGTGGAGGGGCTGACCCACCGCTACCCGACGAAGGTGCTGGCCGAGATCGTCTCGACGTGCCCGCAGTACTGCGGGCACTGCACGCGCATGGACCTCGTCGGCCCGTCGACGCCGCAGGTCGCGAAGTACCGCTTCGCCCAGCGCGGCGAAGACCGGCTCGACCGCATGCTGGCCTACCTGGCGGCGACGCCGTCGGTCCGTGACGTGGTGGTTTCGGGCGGCGACGTCGCCAACGTGCCCTGGCCCCGGCTGGAGGCGTTCCTGCGGCGCCTGCTGGAGATCGAGTCGGTCCGCGACATCCGGCTGGCGACCAAGGCGCTCGTGGCCCTCCCGCAGCACTGGCTGGCCGAGCCGGTGCTCGACGGCATCGCCCGGATCGCGGCGACGGCGCGCAGCCGGGGCGTCGGCCTGGCGGTCCACACGCACGCCAACGCGGCCCAGCAGGTGACACCGCTGGTGTCCGGGGCGGCCCGCGCCCTGCTGGACCGCGGCGTGCGTGACGTCCGCAACCAGGGCGTGCTGATGCGCGGCGTCAACGACAGCGCGGCGGCGGTGCTGGACCTGTGCTTCGCCCTGCTGGACAACGCCGGGATCACGCCGTACTACTTCTACCTCTGCGACATGATCCCCAACGCGGAGCACTGGCGCGTGCCGCTGCACACCGCCCAGCGCATCCAGGACGGGATCATGGGTTTCCTGCCGGGCTTCGCCACGCCGAGACTGGTCTGCGACGTGCCGTACGTCGGCAAGCGCTGGGTCCACCAGACGGCGTCCTACGACCGGATGCGCGGAGTTTCCCGCTGGACGAGCGAATACCGCGCCCAGGTGCTCAGCGTCGACGAGAGCGGCCCGACGGCCGGCACGTACTACGACCCGATCGATTCCCTGCCGCCGGAGGGCCGGCTGTGGTGGTCGAGACAGCGCGACGAACTCGCCGCGGCCAGGTGACCCACGCCCGCCGTCGTGAGCCTTCCCGTGCTGAGCTGATCGGCTGTCCTGTTCGACGTCGGCGGGACAGGATCGCCGTCGTTTCTTGTTTCGCCGCGATGGACGTTGTAGACAGTCCGAGCTGATTGAAACGTTTTTACGACGGCGGGAGACGTTCGTGCGCTCTCATCGCGTCCGTCGCGGCGTCGGCGGACATCGCGCACTCGCCCGGTGGCTGCCAACCTGTCACCGGAGAGGGAAGGCGATGGTTTCGCGCCTGATGACGGCGTCGTCGGCCTCGCTGATCTTGCTGGTCCTGGGGGTGACGCCCGCGGGAGCCTATCCGGCGGCTCCTCTCGGGGGCCTTCAGGTCGGCAGGCTGCAGGTCGAGCACCAAGCCGACCCGCTCGGCGTCGACGTGGCCCGGCCGCGGCTGGGCTGGGTCCTGGACGGCAGGGGGAGTGCCCGCCAGTCGGCGTACCGGATCGCGGTGTCGACCGAGCGCGCCGGGCCGGCGAACGTCTGGGACAGCGGCGAAGTGCGGTCGTCGCAATCCTTCGACGTTCCCTACACCGGGCCCGCTCTGCGAGCGCGCACGCGCTACTTCTGGCGGGTCCAGGTCTGGGACGCCGCCCAGCGCGCTTCACGGTGGAGTGAGCCGGCGTCGTTCGAGACAGCGTTCCTGGCGCCAGGCCAGTTCCGGGGTGAGTGGATCGGCGCGCCGGCGGCTTCGACGCCGCCGTCGTTCGACGGGGCGAGCTGGATCTGGTACCCGCAAGGCAATCCGGCCGACTCGGCGCCGGCCGGGACGCGGTACTTCCGGCGTGCCTTCGAACTGCCCGCCGACGAGCAGCTCACCGCGGCCCGGCTCGACCTCACCGCCGACGACAGCTTCACCGTGTACGTCAACGGACAGCAGATCGCGGCGTCGCCACCCGTGGCCGATTCCTGGCGGACGGCGACCGTCGTCGACATCGCGGCCGCCCTGCGTCCCGGCCGCAACGTGATCGCCGCCCAGGCGACCAACGCCGCGCCGGGTCCGGCCGGGTTCCTGGGCAAGCTTCACTTCGAAGGCGCGGGCGCCCCGGCCGACGTCGGCACCGACGGTGCCTGGAAGTCCGCCGACACCGCCGCGGCCGGCTGGCAGCAGCCCGGCTTCGACGACACGGCCTGGCCGCAGGCGCTGTACGCGGCCGCGTACGGGGCAGGCCCGTGGGGGAGCTCGGTGACCACTCCGCCGCCACCGGAACCCCTGCTGCGCAAGGAGTTCACCGCGGACAAGCCGATCCGGTCCGCTCGCGCGTACGTCGCCGGCCTCGGCTACCACAAGCTCTACCTCAACGGCGGCCGGATCGGCGACCACGAGCTCGACCCGGCGTTCACCGTCTACGACAAGACCGCTCTCTACGTGACCTACGACGTCACCGATGCCTTGCGAGCGGGCCGGAACGCGGTGGGCGTGAGCCTGGGACGCGGGTACTACGCGATGACGAACCCCGACGAGTGGGTGGCTTCGCCCTGGCACAGCGAGCCGAAGCTGAAGCTCGAGCTCGACATCACCTACCAGGACGGCAGCACCCGGCAGGTCACCAGCGGCAGCGGCTGGAAGGTTGCCGACGGACCCACCCGGACGGAGTCGCTCTGGTTCGGCGAGTCCTACGACGCGCGGCTGGAGCAGCCGGGCTGGAACCGCCCCGGGTTCGACGACGCCGGCTGGGGGCAGGCGGCGGCGGTGTCCGCCCCGGCGGGCACGCTCCGCGCCGCGGCGTTCCCGCCGATCGAGGTGACCGACCGGCTGCCGGTCACCGCGGTCACCACGCCCAGCGCCGGTGTGCACGTCTACGACGTCGGCACCACCACGGCGGGCTGGGCGCGGGTCGCCGTGCGCGGGCCCGCCGGCGCCCAGGTGAAGATCACCTACGGCGAGAAGCTGCGTCCGGACGGCACCACCGACAACACCGGCGGGTTCGGCATGCAGCTGCAGTCCTACTCGTACACCCTGAACGGCAACGGGCCGGAGAGCTACCGGCCCAGCTACAGCTACGCCGGCTTCCGGTACGTCCAGGTCGCCGCGCCGGCGGGCGTCACCATCGAATCGGTCACTCCGGAGCGCGTCCACACGGCGGTCGCCACCACCGGCGGCTTCACCAGCTCGAACGCGCTGCTCAACCGCTACGACGACGCCGAAGCGAACACGATCCTCAACAACCTGCACTCCGTCCCGACCGACACCCCGATGTACGAGAAGCGGCCCTACGCCGCGGACGCGCACCTGTCGGCCGACTCCGCGATCGCCCACTTCGACATGCGGACCTTCTCCGAGAACTGGATGCGCGCGCACCGCGACGACCAGAACCCGGACGGGACGATCGGCCAGACCGTGCCCGCGACCGTGGGCGGCAAGAAGGTGGCCGACCCGGCCTGGTCGGCGAGCTTCGTCCTGATCAACTGGGATCTCTACTGGTACTACGGCGACACCCGCCCGCTCGCCGAGAACTACGGCGCGATGAAGGCCTGGCTCGGCCACTACGAGCAGGACATCGTCAAGACCGGGCACATCTACACGGGCTTCAGCTACGGCGACTGGCTCGCACCCGGCGCCGCGTTCCCGCCCGAGGGCACCCGCCTCGCCGGCACCGCCTACCTCCACCGGACCGCCACGGCGATGGCCCGGATCGCGCACGCCCTCGGCCACGACGACGACGCCGAGCACTTCGAAACGCTGGCGGCCACGATCGCGAGCGCGCTCAACGCGACGTTCTTCGACAAGTCCGCCGGCGCTTACTACGACGACCGCGCCGCCGGCTACCGCCAGACCTCCAACCTGCTGCCGCTGAGCCTCGGCATCGTCCCCGCGGCGGACCGCCCGGCGGTCGTCGCCCACCTCGTCGACGACATCAAGACCCGCGGGGTCCACCTGAACACCGGCGCGCTGGGCACGAAGCTGATCCTCCCGGCGCTCACCGACGCCGGGTACGGCGACCTCGCCTACCAGGTGGCCACGAATCCGACGTACCCCGGCTGGGGCTACTGGTTCACCGCGCTCGGCGCCACCACGATGTGGGAGGAGTGGCCGGCCACCTCACGTTCGCACGACCACGCCTTCCTCGGCACCGTCGACGACTGGCTCTACCAGCGCGTCGCGGGGATCCAGCCGGCGGCGCCCGGCTACACCGCGGTCAAGATCCAGCCCTACCCCGTCGGGGACCTGACGAACGCGTCGGCGCACGTCGACTCGCCGCTGGGCCGGGTGAGTTCGGCTTGGACCCGCGAACACGGGCGCTTCACCCTGCGCACCGGGGTGCCCGCCGGAGCGACGGCCGAAATCTTCGTTCCCACCCGGGACGGCCGCGCCGTGCAGGCGCCGCCGGAGGCGCGGTTCGAGGGCCTGCGCAACGGCTACGCGGTCTTCCGCGTCGGCTCCGGCGACCACGTGTTCCGCTCCGCGATGTGAGGGTGGTGCGGTCCTACGCGGGTGCCGAGAGCGCACGGACGGCGTCGTCGATCTCCAGGTCGATGAGCCGCTGGGCGTCGATGCTCCGGTCGTCGAACATGCCGGTGAGTTCGAGGCTGACGATCCCGTGCACCCGCGTCCAGACCATGAGGGCGACGCGGGCCACCCGCGCGCTCGTGTCCGGTCGTTCCTGCGACCGCGCCCACTTGCCCAGCTGCCCGTCAAGCGCGCGGTCACCACTGGTGGCGTCCGCACGCGAGCCGTCGCCGACGGCGGTCAGCACGTCGATCAGCAGCGCCATCGCCTGGTCGAGCGGGGTCGGGCCGCCGGCGTCGGCGGGCAGGTCCCCGCCGCGTTCGCCGAAGAGCATCCCGTAGCGCCGCCGGTGCCGCAGTGCCCAGTCGCGGTAGGCGGTGACCAGCAGCCCGATCCGCGCGCGCGTAGCTCGCCTGCTGCCGTGCACCGCCTGCGCCATGGCGTCGGTGAGCTGCCGGTATGACAGGGTGATCAGGTGCTCCACCAGTGCGTTCCGTGACGGGAAGTAGCGGTAGACCGCCGGCGCGGACATCGCCATGCTCCGGGCCAGCGCCGCGATCGAGAGCGCGTGGACGCCGTCGGCGTCGATGATCGCGAACGAGTTGTCCTCGATCTCCTGCAGCGTCTGGGCCCGCAGCCGTTCGCGTCGGCTCGGCTTCGGCGGTTCTCCGGTCATCGCCGCATCCTAACGGACCGTCGCACTGTTGCCGGTCCATCGCCACGCTATGTGCCCTAACGTCGTGGCCCTGCCGTCACGCGGTGCCGCAGGCTGTCCACCATCGTTTCGACCTCGCTGCGGTAGAGCAGGCCGGGATCGATCCCGGTGCCCACCGTGTGCTGCCCCAGTTCCAGGCTGATCAGTCCGTGCAGCCTGCTCCACCACACCAGCCCGAAGTGCCGCACGCCGGCCGCATCGGGGGGAGCGCCGGCTTCGGCCACGACGTCGAGGAGCACGTTCATGCTCCGCTGCGCGCCCGAGGCGACGCAGCCGTGGGGAGACTCGCAGGCCAGGCGATAGGCGTGGGGCTGGGCGAGTGCCCACTCCCGGTACGCGATGGCGACGGCGCGCAGCCGCGACGCGGGCGTGGCGGCGCCCGCCGCGGCGGCCTCGAGGGTGCGGGCCAGCGCCAGGTGCGCGTCGCCGGCCAGTTCGGCGAGCAATTCGTCCCGGCCGGCGAAGTAGCGGTACAGCGCGGGGGCCGACATCGCCATGGTGCGCGCGACCGCGGCCAGCGACAGCGCCTCCGGTCCGCCGGAGCGCACCTGGGCCATGGCCGCTTCCTTGATCTCGGCCACGGTCCGGCGCCGGTACCGGTCACGTCGGGTCAGCTGCTGCTCGGGCATCACGAGCACCTCGTTTCGCGTTATGGGTTGACTCAGTATGACATGGCAATGCATAGTTACGGTCATTAACAGGGCGACGATCGGTCGCCGAGGCGAGGAGCTCGCCGTGACCGAGAACAACGCCACCCCGGCGTCCGATCCCTTTCACCACAGTGAGGAAACCACCATGAAGATCTCCGCAGTGAAGCGCGTTCTGGCCGTTCTCGCCGCCGCTGTCCTCGGTCTCACCGTCCTCAGCGGCAGCGCGTTCGCCGACCACCGTCAACCCGGGCACGGCGGTCCCGGCATCGTGGCGGCCTGGGCGTCGGCGTGGAGCGGGACCGACCCGCAGGCGCTGGCGAAGCTGTTCACCACCGACGCCACCTACACCGACTTCGGCGTCAACGTGGTCTCGACGGGCCGGGACGGCGTCGCCTCCTGGAAGCAGCGCACCGACCTGTTGATCGCGAACGTGCACGTCACGATCAAGGAGTCGTTCCGCGGCGGCGACCACATCGCCGTCGAGACCGTCTACTCGGGACAGATCCACGGCGCGCCGGCCCCGTTCGCGGTGCCCGCCACGACGATCCTCGAACTGCGGCAGGGCCTGATCGTCAGCGACCGGGACTACTACAGCCTTGCCACCCTGCTGGCCCAGTCCGGCCTGCCCGCCGACTGGACCCCGCCGACCGCCTGACGCTCGGGCACGCGGAAACGCCGGTGGGTGTGGGTATTGTGCGGATACGACACCGCGGTCATCCCCGCGACCATTCCCCCGAGAACGGGAGCCACCGCAGATGAGCGCACGGCAATCAGTCCTGAGTCTGGTTCCGGCGCTGCGCCGCGGTGAAGCCCTGCGTCGTGGGGGC
The DNA here is from genome assembly GCF_042881395.1 of Amycolatopsis sp. NPDC058278. Taxonomy (NCBI): domain Bacteria; kingdom Bacillati; phylum Actinomycetota; class Actinomycetes; order Pseudonocardiales; family Pseudonocardiaceae; genus Amycolatopsis; species Amycolatopsis sp. NPDC058278. The sequence continues at coordinate 32,664 of NZ_JBHVXZ010000058.1, forward strand.
TACCGAACGCAGGTGGAGTTCCTGGAGTTCGTGATCGACGGCGTCCGGTTCGGCGAGGCCCTGCAGCAGCGTGACGGCGGGGCCACGGTGATGTCCGATCTGGTGTCCGTGCTGGTTCCCTCCTGGCCGGACGGTTTTTTGGAACGACAGGTACAGCGGCTTCTGGGGAAGGCGCCGGCCGAGCTTGCCGACGGGCGCCTGGCGTTGTACGTGTGCCCGGAATGCGGTGACCTTGGCTGCGGGGCGGTGACCGTGGCCGTCCGACGTACGGGGAACGAGGTCGTCTGGACCGATCCCGGATGGCAGACCGACTACGAGCCCGACGTCGAGGACTTCGAGGGACTCGGGCCCTTCCGATTCGAGAGGCGTCAGTACGACACGCTGCTCACGACCCTGCTGCGCCGCGACTAGCGTCGACCGCAGGGGTCGCATCGCGGCCGTCGTTGCCTGACGATAATGATCGCGGAGCCGGATCACCGTCAGGCAACGATCCCCTGTTAACTGTATAACGTCCTGTACGGCAGCGATCTTGAGATCATGCGGCCCTACGAGATCCGAGCGGACTTCTCCTGCTAACGGTCACCAAGCATGGAGGACCACCGGTCGTAGGTGGGCATACCGGGAAGCCGGCGGATCAGGTGGACGATCGACTCACCGGTGGCGAGTTCTTTAGTGCGGCCGCTGGGTTGAAATCCGGCGCGCTGGTAAAGGCGTTGGGCAGGACGATTGGCGGCTCCGGTCCACAGTTGCAGGCAGGTGTGCCCACGGTGAGCAGCGTGGCGGGCGATTGCTTCCAGCAGTTGTTGCCCGACGCGTCGCCCCCAATGGTGGGGGTGGACGAAAACCATGGAGATGTGGCACAACTCGGTTAGTGGCAGACCGGTGCCGTCGAGGTCGCAGCCCGGTTCAGCCAGAGCCATGCCGATGGGGTCACCGGCGTGGAACGCGACGAGCACCAGGGACGTCGGCTCGGTCAGCTTGGCGTGTACTCGGGTGATGCGGTCGTGGCTGGGCGGTTTACCTCGGGCGGTGTTGGCTTGCCGCCAGATGTCGACGGCCGGCAGCACGTCTGCGTGTCCCGCGACGCGGATCAGCGCCGGTAGTGGGCTGGCCATCGTGTCCTCCACTGGGCTACTCGGTGGCTATCCGTTAGGTTCACGGCAACCAGAGCGGTACCGAGGATGGTCCTGGACGTGCTCGCCATGAAGACGAGGGTGGCCTTGTCGTCCGGCGTTGACCAGAGCGATGCCGGCCAGAATGATCAGCAGACCGGTGCCGGTGGCGAGCGTGGGATGTTCGCCGGGAAACACCGTGCCCCAGGCGATGCCGAAGACCGGCACGAGGAACGTGACCGACAGCGCCCCGGTGGGACCGACTCGGGCCAGGAGCCGGTAGAACAAGCCGAACCCCAGCGCGGTGCAGCCCAGGGCGAGCGCCAGGACAGCGGCTCCGGTACCGACGTCAGGGACCGCGTTCGGGGGCAGGGCCAAGGCGGGTGGCAGCAGGAGCACCGCAGCGGCGAGTTGCTGCCCGGCCGCCAGGGGGTTGGTGGTGTGCTCGGGAAGCAGGTCTTGGCGTAGACCCCGCCGGCTGCCAACAACAGGGCGGCGAACAGGCTGGCGCCTGCCGCGGCGAACAGGTTCACGTCGAGCTGCAGCGGACCCAGGCCGACGAGCACGGCCACACCGAACACGCCGAGCAGCACGCCGGCCACGCGACGGGCCGTGAGGGTTTCCTGGCCACGCGCCGCTGCGATCAGCAGGGTGAACAGCGGAACGGTGGCGTTGAGGATGGCGGCCAGTGAGGCGGTGATCCGCAGTTCCGCGGCGGCGATGAGCGTGAATGGGCCTGCCGCCAGCGCGCCGAGCACCAGATAGCCCTTCCAGTCTTTGCGGCATGCGGGTGCCTGTCGCAGCAACCTTCCGTTCCACGACCTCGGCATCCCGATCGGCGGTATCGACGCCGGAGTGCTCGGGGTGAAGACCCCGGAGCAGGCCGCCGTGTACGGCGGGCAGGCCGGGCAGCTGTTCGACCCCTGCTACCACCAGCCCTGCGATCGCGTCGGCGGGCTCAACCGGACCGCGCTGGCCGAGAACGCCCCGGCGATGGCCTGGGTGCTCGCCGCTCTCGCCACCGACGGCGCGCTGGGCCGGAGTCGGCCCGCGGGCAGGTGAATTTCACCACGGAATCCAGTCCTGACTCACTCACTCGGACCGCGGGTGACCGTCGCCGGGCGGAGGAGCGCCTCGGCCGGCCGGGCCGCCGATTGGCCCCCCCGCGGGGTCAACCAGAGCAAACCCAACCCGACGACCCTCAGCACCACCCACCCCAGCCCCGGCGTTAGGGGTGAATTGACGGTCAGCAGCGCGATCGTCGTGTTGACGCCGAAGTGGACGGCGATCGACGCCGGCACACCGCCGCGTTCGTAGGCGTATCCGGTCAGCAGTGCCATGGGAATGACGCTGAGGGTGAACAGCAGCCCACTCCAGCTGAGCAGTCCGAACGCCGCCTGGACGGTGCCCGGGATGAAGAACAGCGGCAGGTGCCACACCGCCCACACGACACCCAGCAGCAGGCCGGCCTGGAGGCCGCTCATCGACGCGCGCAGGCGGGGGAACGCCGTGCCACGCCAGCCGGGCTCTTCGGCCAGCGGCCCGCCGATCAGCATGCCGACGAGGAACGCAACGGGGCCGCCGGCGGTCGTGATCAGGTTCTGTCCTGCGGTCAAGCTCGGTGGGGGACCGCCGAGGGCGTCCGCGAGGAACGCCGCCGCCACCACGGTGGCCGAGGCCAGCACCAGCAGGGGCAGCACCCAAAACCACCGCACGCCCGGCCTGGAGCTCACCGAATGGGCCGGCCCGGGTTCCCGGCGGCGGGCCCGGCGCACCCGGACCGCGATCGCGCCGAGCACCGGGCCGAAGCCGCCGAGCAGGTAGGGGATGACGGTGGGGGAGCTCATCGGCGGCCCGCCGAGCAGGATCGCGACGGCCCAGCACGCCCAGCTCGTCGTGAACGTGACAACCCAGAAAAGAGCCAGCCCGCTTTTCCGGCGAACGGCGGAGGAGAAGCTCACGGTTTTCCTTTCGTGCAGCAAATGGGCAGCGTGCAGCCCGGGAACAATGCGGAATTCGGTTTTGTCAGGCCTGTTCGGCGGCCGGGCCGTTTCCCGGAGCCGGCGGGCGAGCCAGCCGGACACCCGGGCGAGCAGGTCGGGGTCGATCGGGCGGCGCAGCTGACGGCGGTAGGACCGCACCGACGCCGGGCCGGGGTCGCGGCGCAGCAGGTGCGTGAGGTCGGCGATCCGGTGGACCTCGGCTTTGCCGGGCACCAGCCGGCGGATCTCGTCGAGGTCCGCCGGGTCGACCTGGACGTCCTTGCCGCCGGTGACCGCCAGCACGGGAACCCGGATGTTCGCCAGGTCCGCGCGCGGGTCGTGGGTGAGCAGCTTGCGCATCCACCGGGCGTTCACCGGCATCCCGGCGACCCGCGTGACGTCCGCGCCGGTCGCCTTGATCCGGGCCAGCTGCCGCCCGGCGAAGGCCCGCAGGACCGGCCGCACGAACGCGGGCAGATCGCGGACGATCATCCGGGCTTGTCGGCGGAGAGCGTCCTCGCCGAGGCAGGCGAAGCCGGCCAGCAGCACCACCGCGGCGACCTCCGCGTTCGCGCCGAGCGACATGGCGTGCACGGCCCCCTCGCTGTGACCGGCCACGCCGACGGCGCCGGTCCGGATGTCGGGTCGCGCGGCCAGGGCGCGCACCGCGGCGGCAGCGTCGCGGCGGTTGTCGGTGAACCCGGTCGCGCGCCAGTCGCCGGGTGTGGCGCCGACCCCGCGCCGGTCGTAGCGCAACGTGGCGATCCCGTGCTGCGCGAGCGCGGCGGCGAGGGCCGGCCCGAGGTCCATCCGGAGCCGCGCGGTGTTGCCGTCACGGTCCAGCCGCCCCGATCCGGGCAGCAGCAGGACGGCGGGGTGCGGGCCGGCGCCCGTCCGGATGCGCATCCTGCAGGCGCTGTTCGACGCCGACCCGCTGACCACCGCGCAACTGGGCGCGTATCCCGGACATCGCGCCGGCGACGATGTACCGGCAGATCGCGACGCTGGTCGAAGCGGGTGTGCTGGAGGTGGCGGAAGAACGGCGGGTGCGCGGTACGACGGAGCGCAGCTACCGGGTGCGCAAGGAGGAGGCGGTGGTCGACCCCGCCGCGCGCGCGGCGATGTCGCGGACGGACCACCGCCGGGCGTTCACCGCGTTCGCGGCCTCGTTGATGGGGGACTTCGACCGCTACCTCGCCCACGAGCACGCCGATCCGGCCGCGGACGGCGTGGTCTACCGGCAGGCGGCGGTGTGGCTGAGTGACGACGAATTCGCCGTGATGATCGAGGAGATCGAGAAGGCGGTGCTCTCGCGGACGGGCAACACCCGGGACGGCCGCATCCGCCGGGTCATCAGCCTCGTCGCCGTGCCGGACGAACCCTCGGCGGGCACCGAGTCCTGAGCGCGGACATCGCCGTCCTCTCGCGACGCTGTTGCGGCAGGTGCGGGCGCCCCCGCGGTGACGATCAGTGCGCTGACCCCGGCGACGGTTCAGCTGTCTGGATCTGGCCGGCCGCTGCGATTGAAGAGGCCGGCGAGGTAGATGTCGGCGTGGCGGCGGGCGGTGGACTTCCAGTCCGGGACGTGGGGGAGGCCTTGGGCCAGCAACGCGCCGAACGTGACGATGTCCGCTCTGGTGACCTCGGGCCGGATCGTGCCGTCGTGCCGTCCCCGTTCGAGGATCGAGTCCAGTGTCCGGTGGGCCTCGTTCCGCAGCGCGACCGTGGCCTCGTCGCTGGTGGTGGGGCCGCCGTGCATGGGGAGCACGAGGTCCGATCCGTGCTCGATGGTCTGCTCGAGGAAAAAGCGGATCCTCTCGATCGGGGGTCCGTCGAGGGCCGCGGCTCGGCGGGCGGTCTCCAGCACGAGCTGGAAGGACCGGCGCGTCAGGGCGCCGAGTAGCGCATCGCGCGAGGGGTAGTGGCGGTAGACGGTCCCGACGCCGACCCCGGCGTCCGCCGCGATGGTGGCCATCGGGACCGCGGTCCCTTCCCGGCGGACCGCGGCGGCGGCTGCCGCCAGGACCCGGTCGCGGTTGTCGATCGCGTCTCGCCGGAGCTCCCGCTGCCTGCCAGGTCCGCCTCTGCTCTCGCTCACGGCTCCGATCATTGCAGTTCGGTGCTTCGCCGAGGTCGTTGACAGCCGCTTAGCCGGACGATATCGTCCGTTTATCGCGCCTGAGTGCCGCCGAGTCGCGTGTCCTGGCCCCGCTCACCGTCGATCCGGTCCGTACGAATCTCCGGAATGCAGGACTGTCCACTTCGAACGGAGCCACCCGATGAGCATGGCCTACCTCGCCCAGCCCGACCAGCAGCAGAAACTGGAGTGGCTCGACGGCGGCACACTGTCGATCCTGCTCGACGGCGCGGCCACCGACGGCCAGCTGATGGTCGGCCGGTTCGACGTCGCCAAGGGCGAAGCGCCGCCGTTTCACCTGCACACCAAGGAAGACGAAGTCTTCATGCTCATCAAGGGCACCGCGCTGGTCTGGGTGGGCGAGGAGGAAATGGAACTCGCGGAGGGCGGCATCGTCTTCCTGCCCAAGAACATCCCGCACGCCTACCGCATCACGTCCACGACAGCGGACCTGTTGATGATCAACACCCCGGCGGGGATCGAGGGCATGTTCCGCCACGCGGGCCGCGACCGGGCCGAACCCCGGCCGGACGGTTTCGAGATCTCGCCGGCCCGGATGGCCGAGGCGGCGGAGAAGTTCGGGAACGTCATCGTCGGCCCGCCGCGCTGAGTAGTCTGCGCCCACCCCCTACCCGGCGTGGCGGCGGTGCTCGAATCCTCCGGCCATCCGCCCGCGCCCTCGGCGAGGGAATTGCCGCACGGACGGAGATTCCGCCCGATCGCGGACGACCGGATGTGCGTGATCCTCTTGTCCGCGACGTCTCCGGCTCGCGGTGTTCCGCCACCCGGGGCCGGGTTCGGTGGGCGGCCTGAGTCCTGTTTGTCCGGCCGGATACGCTGCCGCGGCCGAGCACACGGACCGATGGGGGACAAGGCATGGACAACACTTCCGGCGCGGGCAGAGTCCGCGTTTACGAGCCCATTCCGAATGTGCCGTCCGGGGCCGAACCGCTGTTTGCCGGGTTTGTCCGGCAATTGACCGCGCTGACCATTGTCCGCATGGGGCTCAGCGGTGCGCTTGTCATGCTGGGTTTGCTGCTCGTGCTCACCGAAGGGTGGGGGAGCACGCTGCCCTACATCTACTTCGGCGTTTTCGGCGGCATGCTGGCGATGTGGACTTACGTCCTGACCGTCCAGCGGCGCGTCCGGAGTCTCTTCGGGGAGCCGTACCACCGGCTCGACGTCGCTCCGGACGGGGTGCTCACGAAGGGCTCGCGGGTGTCGGTGCGGCTGCCGGACGGGCGGTGGCTGCGGACCCGGCTCCCCGGCGGGCCGCGAACGGAGCTGGCGGGCGAGCGACGGCTGTGGGTGCTCGGCACGGGCCGGCGGGTCTTCGTCCGCACGCCGGGGGCGATGTGGCTGCGGTCCGGGCGGATCGAAGACGCGCCCGTTTCCGGGGCGGCGCTCGCCGAGTTCGTCCCGCGCCACCCGACGCCGCCGTCGCGTGATCCGGTGCTCGCCGCGCACCGGGCGTTCCAGGCCCGGCGGGCGGCCGTCACCGGGGTGGCGTTCCTGGTGCTGGGCGCGGCGGGGATCGCGGTCGTGTCGTCGGTGGAGTCCGAACCCGCCGGCGTCGCGGACGCGGCCGCGGTGGGCGGCATCGCCGGGGGCAGCGCGGTGTTCCTCCTGCTGGGGCTGTTGATGGCCGTCGGCAGCCTGCGGATCCGCCGTCCGATCACCGAGGACAGCTGGGTGGAACTGCGGGTCGCGCTCGACACGCCGTTCGTGCCGCGCGCCCGTACCGCGGTGCGGCTGACGGGCTGGGCGTTGTACCCGGACGGGCGGCAGACGCGGTTCCGGCTGGTCGCCGACATCTCGCTGGCCGCGAACGTCGCGGTGACCGGGCAGCTGTGGTTGCTGGGCTACCCGCCGCCGGGCAAACCGGCCAAAGCCGGTCTCCCGGGCTACCCCTGCCTGGGCAGCTTCCGCCCGGTGTGAGCCGAGCGCCGGTTGCGGCGGAATTCACCAGCGACAACTGCCGTTGCCGGCGACATCACCGGCGCCACCCTCGCCATCGACGGCGGCTACACCACCGAACCGCACTGAGCGCCCGGCGGGGATTCGTCCAGCTGCCGGTCGTGGACCCGGCGCCAGGCCAGCACGGAAAGCACCGCGCCGCACAGGCAGAGGAACATGTCCCACTGCGTGTCCCAGACGTCTCCCTGGGTGGCGAGGAAAGCGTCCGCGCCGGAGCCGGCGACGAGCGCGCTGAACCATTCCACGAACTCGAAGCACGCGCTGATCGCCAGGCAGACACTCACCGCCAGGAACGCGACCCAGCCCCCCGGCCGCAGCGGCGTCCGGCGCAGCAGCACCTCACGCACCGCGACAGCGGGGACGAAGCCCTGGACGAAGTGGCCGAGCCGGTCGTAGTCGTTGCGCTTCGTCCCCAGCCAGTCCTGCACCCATTCCCCGAGCGGCGTCTCCGCGTAGGTGTACTGGCCGCCGTAGCACAGCACGAGCGCGTGGAGGACCAGCAGCCAGCACAGCAGCCGCGTCAGCGGGAACCGCTTGCGCAACGCCAGCACCAGGGGCAGGCCCATCAGCACCCAGACGACTTCCAGGAGCCACGTGCCAGGCGACTTGGCCCGCACCCCGGTCACGGCCAGGGCCGCGACCACCACGGCGGCCAGCAGCATCCCCTCGGCTCGGCCGGTTCCGCGCACCATGCGGTGAACCTACCGCGCCGCCGGCGGTGGCTTCCGCGCGCCGCGGAATAATCGCCGAAAAAATCGAATCACCTCGTCGCGTCGCGGAACCGACCGGCCGGTCGCAGGAGTTCCGGGCCGAACCGTTGACACGTGGAAAAACCCCGGTCCATAGTGCGGTGTCGTCGTTTCGAGGGCATTGACTGTCCGCGGATTCGAATTCGATTCGAATCGACGGAAAGGTCGCCGGCGGAAGGGATACCCGTGGGGATCGGAAAGCGCTTGCAGGTACTCGGGCTCTGTGGTGCGCTGGTGGCCGGGCTCTTCGCGGGCAAGGCCACCGCCGAGGCGGCCGCGCGGCCGGCGCACACCGTCACCTACGACAAATACTCGCTCAAGCTCGACGGCAAGCGCTTGTACGTCTGGTCGGGTGAGTTCCACTACTGGCGCCTGCCCAGCCCGGACCTCTGGCGGGACGTGCTGCAGAAGATGAAGGCAGCCGGGTTCAACGCCGTGTCGGTCTACTTCGACTGGGGTTTCCACTCGCCGAAGCAGGGCGTCTACGACTTCACCGGGATCCGCGACATCGGCAAGCTGCTCGACATCGCGGAGCAGACAGGCATCTACGTCATCGCCCGGCCCGGCCCGTACATCAACGCCGAGACCGACTCCGGTGGGTTCCCCGGCTGGCTCACGAAGCAGGCCGGGGTCGCCCGGACGAGCGCGCCCGACTACGTCGCCGCGGCCGAAGAATGGTTCACCGCGGTCAATGCGATCCTCAAGCGGCACCAGGTCACCGACGGCGGCGGCCCGATCGTGCTGTACCAGGTCGAAAACGAGTACAGCGGCACCGTGCTCGACGCGGCCTACATGCAGGCGCTGGTCGACAAGGCACGGGCCGACGGGATCACCGTGCCGCTGTTCCACAACGACGTCTGGCCGGGCGGGAAATGGGCGCCGGGCAAGCCGGGCGCGCCGGACCTCTACGCCTTCGACGGCTACCCGAACCTGTTCGACTGCCGCAACCCGCAGGCCTGGAAGCCCGCGCCCGACTTCCGCTGGACCCGGCCGGTCTCCCCGGACACCCCGATGTTCGTCGCCGAGTTCCAGGGCGGTTCGTTCGACCCGTGGGGTGGCCCCGGCTACGACAAGTGCCGCGAACTGACCGATGCGTCGTTCGAGAACGTCTTCTACAAGAACAACATCTCCTCCGGTCTCACCCTGCAGAACTTCTACATGACCTACGGCGGGACCAGCTGGGGCTGGCTGCCCGATCCCAACGTGGTCTACACCTCTTACGACTACGGCGCCGCCATCTCCGAACCCCGCCAGCTGGGCCCGAAGTACGACGAGCAGAAGCGCATCGGCTACTTCACCCAGGCCGTCGAGCCGCTCACGAAGACCGACCCCGGCCCGGACATCGCGGCCGCGAACTCCGCCGTCGCGGTGAAGACACAGTCCAATCCGGACACGCGGACGCAGTTCCTGCTGGCGCAGCACAAGGACACCACGTCGACCACGCACGAGCGGACGACGTTCCCGCTGACCGTGCCCGACGGGACGTACGCGGCCGTGCCGCAGCAGGGCGCGCTGGACGTCGACGGGCGCGAGGCCAAGCTGCTCGTGGCGGGCTACGACCTCGGCGGCCAGCGGCTGGTCTACTCGACGTCGGAGCTCATGACGCACGCCCGCATCGGCGGCCGCGACACCGCGGTGTTGTACGGCGGCACCGGCCAGGACGGCGAAACGGTGTTTCGCTATTCCAGCGAGCCGAAGGTGACCGTGCTCGACGGCACCGTGGATCACGTGTGGGACGCCGCGCGGGGTGACCTGCGGCTGGACTACCGCCACAGCGGGCTGGCCCGCGTCCGGGTCGAGGGCGGCGGCCGGGCCCCGCTGGAGCTGCTGATCGCCGACACCGCGGCCTCGGCGGCCTTCTGGAAGCAGGACACCGCCGCGGGGCCCGTGCTCGAGCGCGGTTCGGACCTCGTCCGCACGGCCACCGCGACGGGTCCGCTGCTCGCGCTGACCGGCGACACCGTCCGGGCCGGCGACCTCGAAGTGTGGGCGCCGCCGTCGATCCGCTGGGTGACGTGGAACGGCCGTCCGCTGCCGGTCACCCGGACCGCGGCCGGGACCCTGCGGGGCAGGCTGGACGGCCCGGCGCCGGTCACGCTGCCCGCGCTGACCGGCTGGCGCACGCAGTACGAGACCCCGGAACGGCGGCCGGACTTCGACGACACGAGCTGGACGGCCGCCGACCACACCACGACGAACAACCCTGCGAAGCCGCCGGCCGGTCAGCCGGTGCTCAACGCCGACGACTACGGGTTCCACCACGGCGACGTCTGGTACCGCGGCCACTTCTCCTCGAGCGGCGGCGAAACGGCCGTCACGCTGAACGGGATCACCGGCAACCAGGGCGTCTACTCCGTCTGGCTGAACGGCACCCACCTGGGCAGCAGCGCCGGCGGCACGCACGAGTTCGCCATCCCCGCGGGCACGCTGAAGCCGGACAACGTGCTGTCGGTGCTGCTCGAGAACATGGGCCACAACGAGGACTGGGACGTCAACGACGCGCACAAGCAGCCGCGCGGGCTGGTTTCCGCGGCCTTCACCGGCGGAAGCCCGGCCGTGCATTGGAAGATCCAGGGTGCCCTCGGCGGCGAAGACCTCGCGGACCCGGTACGCGGGCCGTTCAACAACGGCGGCCTCTACGGGGAACGCGCGGGCTGGTCGCTGCCCGGGTTCCCCGATCGCGGCTGGCCGCGGACGTCCCTGCCCGCGGCCCGCACCGAGCCGGGTGTCACCTGGTACCGCACGGAGTTCTCGCTGCACCTGCCGGCGGGCCAGGACACCGCGGTGGGTCTGCGCATCGACGACGACCCGGCCCTGGTCTACCGCGCCCAGATCTTCGTCAACGGCTGGAACCTGGGCCGGTACATCAACAACGTCGGCCCGCAGCACGTCTTCTCACTGCCCACGGGCATCCTCCGGCCCGACGGCCGCAACACGATCGCGATCGCCTCGTGGGGTGACGGCAGCCGGGGTCTCGGCCAGGTCGGCCTGGTCGATCTCGGGACCCACCGCGGCGGGGTGCCGGTGGCCGACGTCCCCAGCCCGGCATACCGAGGCCGTTGACCTGCTCCCGAAGGGAATCCACCGTGTCCGAAGGGGGACCTTAGCTTTCTCAGCCGTGCCGACCGCAGGCGCCGTACCGGTTGAGCGCCTCGCGTGCGGTCTCCGTGTCTTGGCGGTACATCGGCTCGACGGCGGATCCGTGGGTTTCGCCGGGTTTGAGGTGTGCCTTCGCTTCGGCGACGGCCTTGAGCACCGTGTCGACGCCGGCCTTCACCTCGGGCGGGGCGGTCCTCGCCAGCTTGGCGCCGGTGCCGGCGATCAGGTCGGCTTGCCGGATGAGCTCGGCGGCCCCGGGTGCTTCCCGCCTGCTGCCGGGATCGGGCATGACCGTTTTGGCGAGGCCGGCGCTGAAGTGGAGCACCAAGACGGAAAACACCTCCAACTGACCGCACACGGCCTGGTGTGCGGTGTCGGGGGCCGGCGAGGTGCTCGCGGTGGGTGCCGCGCTGCTCGTCGGTGGCGAAGGCGGAGGCGGTGGCGGCGTGGCGGTGCAGCCGGCGAGCGCCGTGGCGACGGCCAAAGCCACTGCCGATCTGCCGATCGTGGGCACGACTGGCTCCTCGGTTCGTCGTTCTCGTGCAACGGTTTTACCGGAGGAGCTCGGGGAGGGGTCCCCGCCGGCCGGCGTCTCAGGTGCGGGACAGCAGCAGAGCGTGTGAGGATGCTTCGATGCCACCTCGCGCGCGTGCAGTCGATCCTGACCGCCTTGCCCAGTGGTGCGTGGAGCAGCTGGGCAGCCCGCCGGCGCAGGAGTTGTTCAGAGCCGGGTTCCTGTCCGCTGTCATCGGGCTGCGGCTGGCTGACGGCCGTGAGGTCGTGGTCAAGGTTCGTCCGGCCTCGCCGCGGCTCGCGGCGTGTGTGGAAGTCCAGCGCCGCGTGTTCCAGGCCGGCTATCCGTGTCCGCGGCCCCTGACCGGCGCCGCGCCGTTGGGTGGCGACGTCGCGACCGCGGAGGCTTACGTTCCCGGCGGTGCGGTGCTCCCGAGCCCGCAGCACGCGGCCGTGGCCAACGCCGAGGCGTTCGCCTGGCTGATCCGATCGGCTCCGAGGCCGGACGAAGTGCCCACGCTCGACCCGCCACCGTCGTGGGCGGCCTGGAACCACGGCGGGGATGGACTGTGGCCGCGTCCGGAGGACCCCGGCGTCGACCTCGACGAGGGAGCCGGCGCGGAGTGGATCGACGATGCCGGGCGCCGTGCCCGTGACCGGCTGCGCGCCGGCGAGTCCGACGCCGTGCTCGGCCACTGCGACTGGCTTGCCGGCAACCTGCGCTGGAGCGGAGACGAACTGCTCGTGGTGCACGACTGGGACAGCGTGGTCGCGGAGAGCGAAGCCGTCCTGGCCGGTTTCGCCGCTGCGCTGTATTCGACCGTCAACGCGGACGAGCTGGCCACCGTCGAGGACACGCACCGGTTCCTCGTCGCGTATGGCCGTGCGCGTGGCCGGGAGCTCAGCGCCGGCGAACTCCGGCGGGCGTGGGCGGCAGGCGTCTGGACCAGGGCCTACGACGCCAAGTACCAGCACGCGGTCGGGCGGCCCGTCACCTCGCTGTCGGAGAATGAGGCCCGAGAGCGCCTCCGTCATGCCGGTGCCGGCCCGCGGTGGCCTCGAAAATCCGAAGGGTAAGCAGGGCGGCTCCCTCGGTGAACCCGTTGAGCACCAGCTTCCGGCCGTCGGCGAGCTTGACGAGGCAGCCGACCGTGCGGCGTCCTACGTGTTTGATCGGCACGGCCTTGTTCGCGGCGGGCGCCGTGCTGGCTTGCCTGCCCGAGCCGACCCGATACTACCGAGAGGCCGCACGGTGGCGGATCGGTTCAGCGCGCCGATCCGGTCGTATCGAGCAGCCACGACGCGGCCACCGCGGCTCCATCGGTCCGCATCGCGGCCGCGACCGCCCGAGCCCGGGCAGCGGTTTCCGGCGCCAACGCCCGATCGAGCGCGCTCGACAGCGACTCGACCGTCGGCGTCGGACCCTCGTGGGCCACCCCGATGCCCAGCTCGGCCACCCGCCCGGCCCAGTACGGCTGGTCCACCATCTGAGCGACCACCACCTGCGGCGCGCCGGCCCGCGCGGCCACCGTCGTCGTGCCGGCGCCGCCGTGCTGCACCACCGCGGCCATCCGCGCGAACAGGGCGTGCAGGTTGACCTCGCCGACCGCGCAGCAGTCCGCGCCATCGTCGACCAGCGACAGATCGGCCCAGCCCCGCCCGACGACCACCCGGCGCCCCTGGGCCCGAATCGCCTCGACGGCCACCTTGGCGACGTCGGCCGGGGCACGCATGCTGCCGAACCCCACATACACCGGCGGATCACCGGCATCGAGGAACGCCGTGATCTCGTCGGGCAGCGGGCGGTCGTCCGGCAGGATCCACGCGCCGGTCTGCCCGACGTCGAGGGCCGACGGCTCGGGCCACGGCGCCAGCACCGGATCCGCGGCCAGCCAGGGCCGGTCGGTCAGGACGTGGCGGCGGACGTCGTCGACGGCGGGCAGGCCCATCGCCGCCCGGTGGGCGTTGAGCGCGGCGCCGAACACCGCGGTGTAGTTGCGGGCATCCAGCTCCCACCGCGCCTTGTGGTCGGTCGCCTCGGGCGGGAACGGTCGCTCCGCGAATGGCACCGGCGAATGGTGCGGCGAGGGCAGGATGACCGGGCAGTAGCTCGCATACCGGTAGCGCAGACCCAGTTTCTCGGCCACCGACCGTGCCGCGACCGGCATCAGCCCGGCCGCCACCAGCGCGTCACACCCTTGCGCCGCCGCGGCCAGCGCGTCGAACTGCGCGGCGATCAGCTCCGCGACGCGCCGGGACCGGTCGCCGGCCGGCGGTGGCGTCGCCCCGTGCAACACCGGTCGCACCGGCCACCCGACCGGGATCAGCTGCACACCGACGCCGGCCAGGCGCTCCGCGAAATCGGGCGGCGCACACACCCGCACTTGTGCGCCCAGCTCCCGCGCCCGTACGGCCAGCCCGACCAGAGGCTCGACATCCCCGCGCGACCCGTAGGTCGACAACAACACGCGCACGTGGCCACTCCCGTCTCCGCCGCCATTCTGGAGAGGGGAGCGGGGATCGCGGGTCCGCAGTTCTACCCGCGACCACCCGCGCGTCAGGTGTTCGGGTGCCTGTGGAAGAAGCGGTCCCCGTCCTCGGCCTCGAACCTCGGCGCTCGCCGCCGCGGTCAGTCCTCGGCCAGCTCCGCGAAGAACTCGCTGATGTCCCGGCCCAGGCTCTCCGGTGCCTCGACGGCCGGGAAGTGCCCGCCGCGGGGCATCACGGTGTACCGCCGCAGGGCGAAGTAGCTTTCCACCCACTTGCGCGGAACGGCCGCGGGCTCCTTCGGGTAGGCGGCGACCGCGGTCGGCACCTCAATCACCGGAAGCCGGTCGTGGCGCGGTACCCACGGCGCGCGGAAGCTTTCGGCGTACAGCCGGGCCGCGCTGCCCATCGAGTTGGTGAACCAGTACAGCGAAAGCGTGGTGAGCACCCGGTCGCGGGGGTAGGCGGTCTCGAAGTCACCCTCGTGGTCGGTCCAGCCGTGGAGCTTCTCCACGAGCCACGCGGCGGTCGCCGCCGGTGAGTCACCCAGGTAGGCCACCGTCTGGGGGCGGGTCAGGTGCATCAGGAAGTAGCCGTTGCCGGTCTGCGCCCAAGCCGCGTTGGCCGTCTGCCGCACCTGCTCGTCCGGGGCCCAGAGCTCCTGCGGCACCGGTGCGCCGTCCAGCGGGTAGGGCATCGTGCTGTGGAAACCGGCGATGGCCTCGGGCCGGGTGTGCACCAGGTGCTGGCCCACGATGGCGCCCCAGTCCGAGCCGTAGACGCCGTAGCGCTCGAAACCCAGCACCTCGGTCATCAGGTGGTGGAACATCTCGGCGATCTCGGCGAAGCCGATGCCCGGCCGTGCCAGCGGCGTCGAGAACCCGTAGCCGGGCAGGTCCGGCAGGATCACCTCGTGCCCGGCGAGGTGCGGCAGGACCTCCGCGAAGTCCCAGAACGTCCACGGCCAGCCGCCGATCAGCAGCAGCGGGACACCGTCCCCGCCCGGGGCGCGCAGGTAGTGCACCGGCTGCCCGTCGATTTCCACGCGGTAGTGCTCGTGGACGTTCATCGCCGCTTCGTGCGCGCGCCAGTCGTAGTCGTCGCGCCAGGCCGTGAGCAGCCCGGCGAGGTACTCCTGGTTGGTGCCGTAGGCCCAGGTGTCGTTGCCGAGGTCGCCCGGCAGGCGGGTTTGCGACAGCCGGCGGTGGAGGTCTTCGATCGCCTCGTCCGGTACGGCGATGCGGAACGGTTCCGGTGTGGCCACGTCTTCACCTTTCGCTTTCTTCTCGGGACGGCCGGCTCGCCGGAGTGGCGGGGGGCGAGGGAGCGGAGGCCGCTTTGCGCGCGCCGCGCAGCACGCGCAGCGCGAACGACGGCCGCATCAGCGCCGTGGGCGGGTCGACCAGCCCGGCGACGCGCACGAACGCGGCGGTGACCGCGGGGTCGGCTGAGGCGGCGGCGTGCAGCTTCGCGGTGAAGGCGTTGCTGATCCGCGACTTCACCGTCCGGCGCCCTTCGGCGCCGGGGAAGCCGAGATCCCCGCCGGCGGCGATCTCCCACGGTGCATCCAGCACCCGCGAGATGTCGCGGAAGTAGCCGTGGGCCGAGATCGGCTCGCCGGTGCGCAGGTGCCGGCGCAGCGTCAGCGCCTGCAACGCCGCCACGGTGATCCCCTGGCCGTACACGGGGTTGAAGCTGCAGACGGCGTCGCCGAGCACGATGAAGGACTCCGGGAACCGCTCCAGGCGTTCGTACCGCCGCCGGATGCTGGCCGGGTAGCGGAACGCGGTCGGCTCCTCGAGGAACTGCGCGTCGCGGATGGCCTCGTAGATGTCCGGCACCGGCAGCGACCGCGCGTACGCCACGAAGCCTTCGGGATCGGTCGGCGGGTGATCGCCCAGCACCCCGGTCAGCGAGACGATGCACCGGTGGTCCGACAGCTTCGTGAGGAAGCCGCCCCGCGGGTGCGCGGGAGTGGCCACGGGGTTGACCGAGACGTCTTCGCCGAACGGGTCGTGCGTCAGCGCGAACCGGCAGGAGGTGTAGGTCAGCCCGATCTTGACCCGCTCTTCGGCGACCTGCGGGTACCCGAGTGCGGTGAGCCAGGACGGCGTCCGGCTGCCCTTCCCGGTGGCGTCGACCACGAGGCCGGCGTGCAGGGTCTCGGCCACCGTGGCCGCGCCGCGCCGCTGCACCCGTGCGCCGGTGACGCACGTCCCGCCTTCGTCGGTGACGAGACCGACGATGTCGTGCTCTTCCAGGAACCGCACGTTCGGCAGCTTCGCCACCCGGCGCCGGACGTGGTACTCGATCACCGGCCGGTAGCCGCCCACGACGAGCAGCCCGCTTTCGGCGGGACTCAGCCGCCGGCCGTTGAAGTACCAGCGCAACTGGCTGCCCAGGTCGCCGGCTTCGACGCCCGCGGCCGTCATCTCCGCGGTGAGCCCTGGGAACAGCTCTTCGAGCACCTGCTGGCCGCGGGCGAGCAGGCCGTGCGTGTGCCTGCCCTGGGGCACACCGCGCCGGGCGCTGTCCGTATCGGACAGACGGTCCCGGTCGACCACGGTCACGTCGGCGCCGGACTCGGCCAGCACCTTCGCGGCCAGCAGGCCGGCCATGCTCCCGCCGAGCACGACCGCGGTGCGGCCGGCTCCTTCGCTCATGTCCTCATCTCCTCGAATTCGCGGGCCCGACGGGAGCCGGCCGGTCAGTTCCGACGGCCGAGCGCGCCGTACATCCGGCGGTTGGTGTCGCCGGAGCGGTGCCACAGACCGGTGGGGACCAGGCCGGGTGACTCCAGTTCGAAGCCCGTGAACAGCTTCTCGATCGCGCCGAAGGAGCGGAACACCATCGGGGACGTCGCGTTCCGGTAGATGGCCTCCATCTTGGCGCGTTCTTCGTCCGGCGCCTCGTCGGCGTTGAGGTGCGACAGCGCCAGGTAGGAGCCGGGCACCATCCGGTCGCGGAACGCGCGCAGGATGCCGTCCGGGTCGTCGTCGTCGGTGATGAAGTGGAAGACCGCGACGCACAGCAGCGCCACCGGCTCGTCGAAGTCGATCAGCCCGGTGAGGCCCGGGTGCTCCAGGATGGACGCGGGGTCGCGCAGATCGGCGGTGAGGAGGCTCGTGATCCGCTTCTCCTCGTCGCTCAGCAGGGTGGCGCCCTGCGTGGCGACCACCGGGTCGTTGTCGACGTAGACCACCCGCGCGTCCGGCACCGACCGGCGCGCGACCTGGTGGGTGTTCTCCTGGCTGGGCAGGCCCGCGCCGATGTCGATGTACTGCCGGATCCCGTGCTCGGCCGCGAGGTGCTGCACGACCCGCCCGAGGAAGTTCCGGTTCTCCCAGACCACGTCCTTGGTCAGCAGCTCGCCGACCTGGCCGATGACCGCGTCGCCGGCGGCGCGGTCGACGGCGAAGTTGTTGTCGCCGTGCAGGAAGTAGTCGTACATCCGGGCCGGCGAGGGCTTCTCGGCCGGGTTCGCTTCGTCGATCGCCACGACGTCTCCTTGGTCTCGGTGGGCTCAGCCCGCGGGGGGACTGCTCTGGTGCGACATCAGCTCGAGCTGTCCGGACCGGCGCGTCACGATCCACCGGCCCTTCACCTTCGCACCGGCCAGCGGGCCGGAGAAGCCCTCCCCGGTGGACGAACGGAAGCGGGGCGGGCCGCCGAGCACCCGGCCACGGGGCCCGGCCTCGATGACGTGGTCGTCCGTGTCAGGCATGGGGAAGGGGTCCGCCGGCCGCGGTGGTCAGCCGGGTGGGCTTCTCCGGACGCGGCAGGACATAGCCCTTTTTCGCGGTGCGTTCCAGCCACCACTGGGCGATCGCCAGGTTGATGAACGTGCCGATCCAGCTGGCCGTCTCGAGCACCAGCCCGAAGCTGTGCTGGATCACCTCGGGGAAGAAGATCAGCAGGCCGAGGATCAGGATCCGGCCCCAGATGATCTGGGCGCACAACGCGTAGCTGTAGATCATGAAGCGGCGGTGCTTGGCGAACTGGCGCCTGCGCACCGCGCGCAGGGCCACGAACGTGAAGATCAGCCAGAGCCCGCCTTCCATCGCGTCGCCGACCGGGCCGCCGGCGAACGGGGTGATGAGCAGGGCCAGCACCCCGCCGGGCACCACGCCGGCGTAGATGTAGACCCGGCCCGAGACGCGGTGCAGCTTGGGGTGCTTGCGGATGATCCACGGCGACAGCTGCAGCACGACGGAGGTGAAGGCGATCGTCCCGCAGGCGATGTGCAGCACCAGCGCCGGGTAGTGCCACCAGATGTCCTGGCGCAGGTTCGGGACCCGGGCCTTGCTCGGGTCGAGGCCGAGGTAGGGCGGCAACGCGTAGCTGAAGAACACCAGTGTCAGAAGGGCAGGCGGGAAAATGCCCAGCCGACGCCACCAGGGCTTCCGGATTTCGGTGGTCGCAGCCGGGTTCGACTCGCCACCCGGCGGTGCGTCGAGACGGTCCAGTTGATCGGTCACGGTGAGCCTCTTCTCTTCTGGCAGCGTGCGAGCCGGTGCCGGCCCGTTCCCGGGGCGCGCGCCGGCATGAGGTCGGGTGAGCGATTCCGTGGCCCGGCCGGGTGAACGGCTGCGCCCGGGTGGACGTCCGCACTCCGGGCACGACGTCTCCATGATGGATCCGCCGCCGCGGAGGACCTTCTCCCAGGGTGCGAAGATCCACGCCGGGCCGGGCCGGGGCGCTGCCCGGCTCCTGTGCTCGGAGCCGGGTCGTGGGAACCCTTCCGGTGCCGCGGCCAGAAGCGGAACAGGACGAGCGCACCAGGCCGGAGTGCTCGGGCCGGACACCGGTGAGCATCGCGATGTAGGAAGCCACGACGCCGGCGCCGAGCCCGGGACCGAACACGAGCAGCCCGAAGAACAGGTCGCCGAAGTACGTGCCACCCACGGGCACCCGGGCCGGCAGCAGGCAGCCGACGGCGGTCAGCAGCGTGCCCGAGGCGCCCAGCGGCCGGAAGCCCAGCTTGGCCACCAGTTCTGGCCGGCCATCGAGCCGACCACGGTGCCCGCGGTCATCACGATCGTGCCGACGCCGTGCACCTTTCCGGCCGGCCGGCGGCCGACCGGATCAGCTGTAGGCGCGTGCCTGGAGGGAATAGAGATCCGCGTACAGGCCGCCCGACTTCGTCAGCGTCGCGTGGTCGCCGATCTCCGCGATCCGGCCGTTCTGGATCACGACGATCACGTCCGCGTGGCGGACCGTCGAGAAGCGGTGTGAGACGAACACGCTGATCGCCCCGGTTTCCGCGCCGAGCCGGCGCCCTTCCGCCGCGTACCGCTCGAACAGCGCGTGCTCCGCCTCCGGGTCCAGGGCCGACGTCGGCTCGTCGAGCACGAACAGGAGCGGATCCTGCCGCATCATCGACCGGCCGAGCGCCAGCTTCTGCCACTGTCCGCCGGACAGTTCCGTGCCGTCGGCGAAACTCGTGCCGAGCTGGGTGTCCAGGCCTTCCGGCAGCTCGCGGAGCACTCCGGCCGCGTCGGCCCGGTCGATGGCCGCCCGGACGGCGAGGTCCGAGGACACCCGCGGCAGGTCGCCGACGCCGACCGCGGTCCGGGCGGAGAACTCGTACCGCACGAAGTCCTGGAAAGCGGCCGTGATCCGGCTGCGCCACTCCGTGATGGACAGCCGGCGCAGGTCTGTGCCGTCGACCAGGACCCGGCCGGCGGACGGGCGGTAGAACCCGCAGAGCAGCTTGACAAGCGTGCTCTTGCCCGCGCCGTTCTCGCCGACCACGGCGACCGTCGCGCCGGCGGGCAGGGTGAGCCGCAGGTTCTCGAGCACCGGCCTGTCGGTGCCCGGGTAGGTGAACGCGACGTCCTCGAAACTGATCCCGGCGTTCAGCCGGGCGGGCGGCGGAAGTTCCGCGGAATCGGTGCCGGTGTGCGCCTCGGTCACGGCGTCGCGCAGCTCGTCCAGGCGCCGGTAGGCCCCGGCCGACCGCTGCAGGGTCTGCAGCAGGGTGACGGCGAGCGTCACCTGCTGGCTGACCTGGACGGCGAGCGTGAGCACGAGCACCACGTCGCCGACACTGCGGCGGCCGGCGATGGCGTCGCGGAGCACGAGCAGCACCGCGCCGACGTAAGCGACGGCGAAGACGACCTGGCCCGCTGCCCGGATCCCGGTGGCCACGAGGTGGGCCCGGCGCAGCCCCCGGGTCGCCGTGTCCCACAGCTGCTCGTGCTTGCCGAGGACCTCCCGTCCCAGGCGGAAGACGCGCAGTTCGCCGGCCGCGCGTGCCGACGTGCTGAGCCGGAAGAGGTTCAGCGCCACCCGCGTCGGCTCGGCGGTCTCCGTCTTCGACCGGTCGAGCACCTGCTCGGCTCGTTTGCCTGCCACCAGCGGCGGGATCGCGGCCAGCGGGAGCAGGAGCAGGAGGGGGTTCGTCGTGGCCAGGAGGACCCCGGTGACGACGACGGCGAGGACGAGCCCGACGCTCAGCAGCAGTGCCTCGAGGCTCGCCCGCAGCTGACGGCTTTCCTGCTGCAGCACGGTGATCGTGTCGGCGCGGGCGGCCTGTTCGTGGTGCTCGATCCCGGGTGAGCCGTTGGACAGGCCGATCAGCTGCTCGTCGAAGTCCAGCTCGGCCAGCTCCGACAGTTCGAAGTACGCGATGTGGGCGAAGTGGGCGAAGGTGAACGCCGCCAGGGCGAGGACCGCGACGACGACGCCGGCGTAGGCGGCCGCCTCGAACCGGCCGCCGACGACGGCGTCGGCCATCCGGCCCAGCGCCAACGCGACCAGCGGCGCCGCCACGGCACCGGCCACCATCAAAGCCACCGAAACGATGGTCTTCCGCCGGTCGATCCGCCACGCCGTGGCGATCAGCTTCCACGAACCGGCCAGCACTTCCTTCATGCCGGCACCTCCTCGATGTCGGCGGTGTCCACGAACTGGTCGGCCTGGAGCCGGAACAGGTGCGCGTACCGGCCGTTCGCAGCCAGCAGTTCTTCGTGGCTGCCCTGCTCGGTCACCTTGCCGTGCTCCAGCACCACGATCCGGTCGGCGTGCCGGACGGTCGAGAACCGGTGGGAGATCAGCAGGGTCGTCGCACCGTGGGTGAGATCGGCGAACTCGTCGAAGAACCCGGCCTCCGCCCGGACGTCCAAGCTCGCGGTCGGCTCGTCGAGCACGATGACCGGCGAGCCGTGACGCAGCGCGAAGAGCGCCCGGGCCAGTGCGACGCGCTGCCACTGCCCGCCGGAGAGTTCCGCGCCGCCGGTGAGCTGGCGGGCCAGCGGGGTGTCCAGGCCACGGGGGAGGGCCTCGAGGAACTCGCCGAGCCCGACGGCGTCGGCGGCGGCGCGGATCCCGGCCCGGTCGTCGAGGAAGTCCCGGGACCCGAAGCCGATGTTGTCCGCGACGGAGGACTCGTACCGCAGGAAGTCCTGGAAGATGACGGCGAGCTTGGCCCGCCACTCGTCGACCTGGTAGGAGCGGATGTCGACGCCGTCGACGCGCACGGCACCGCTTTCCGGTTCGTAGAGCCGCGCCAGCAGTTTCACCAGCGTGGTCTTACCGGCCCCGTTCACCCCGACGAGGGCGGTGCAGTGCCCCACCGGGATCTTCAGGTCGAGACCGTCGAACACCGGGCGTTCCCGCCCGGGGTAGCGGAACACCACGTTGTCGAAGTGGATGACCGACGCCGGCGTCGGGACGGGGCCCGGCTTCGCGCCCGGGCGGCCGGGGAGCAGCGCGGCGGGGTTCTCCTCGAGGTAGCTGTCCACCCGCGAGCGGTACCGGCGCACCGCGTCGTACCCGATCATCCCGATCGCGGTCTGCGGATCGGCTTCGGGGTAGAACTCGCCCAGCCGCAGCCCGCTCAGCACGACCTGCATGACGACCACGAACCCGGTCAGCGTCAGTGCCTCCGGCGCGGTCGCGCCGATCACCGCGAACGTCGTGCCGATGACCGCGAGGGCGCACCCGGTGAAGAACACGAAGGGCCACAGGTAGACCTTCCGCCTCTTCGTCCACAGTGGGCGAATCACGGTGAGGAACGCCTCGCGAACCGCGTCGCGGAGCCAGTCCACCAGCCCGAAGACGCGGATCTCCTTGCCCGCGGCCGGTTCGATGGCCAGCCGGCGCAGGTAGTCGCTCTTGCGCTCGTCGCGGGCGAGCGCGATCCGCACTTCGGCGTACTTGCGCAGCCCGCCGCGCTGCCCGTACCGGAACAGCATGACGACCACGACGAGTCCGGCCGCCGCGAGCCAGGAGAACACCACACCGACGACGACGGCGTAACCCGCGAGCTGGGTGTACCGGGCGACCAGCGCGAGGAGCCCGGCGCCGGCCTGCCCCGGGCTCAGCGGCCCGAACTCGAGGTCGCGTGCCGCCGTGGCCAGGTCGTCGAGGACGTCCTGGTCCTCGAGCGGGGCCACTCCGGGACTGCGCAGTGACGTGGCCATCAGGTCGCGGAAGACCCGGCCGTCGATCCGCCGGGCGACGAACTCGCCCAGGGAGTTCTGGATCGGCGCGATGATCTGCTGGGCCACGAAGGCGGCCGCGGCCGCGGCGAACACGGTCGCCAGCCCGGTCCAGGCCGCCGAACCGGGGCCGCCCGCGACGGCGGCGGGGACCCGCCCCAGTACGACGCTGGTCATCAGGACGAAGACGACGGGCAGCGTGCCGAGGACGAGGTTCACCACCAGCAGCAGGGCGACGAGCGGGCCGCCCGAGTGCACCAGCAGCCGCGCGATGTGCCACCGGGGCAGCACCAGCCCGACCAGGCGGTTGGGGGATGACGATTCCTTCACGACACTCCCTCCGGAGGTGTCACGGCCGGTCCCCGAGAACCGACTCGTCGAACAACGGCGCTCGCCTGCCGATGCGGCGGGCTTCGGCGAGCAGGTCGGCACCCCAGCGGGTCCACAACCCGGCGAGCCGGGAGGTGAGCAGCACGCGGTCCACCGACCCGTCGGCGAGCGGGGTCCGCAGGCCGATGGCGTGGTGACCGCGGTGCTTGCCGTCCGCCAGGGCCCGGTCGAGCACGGCCCGGTCGAACTCGAAGAGCACGGCCGTGGCCAGCTCGTCCGGGATGTCGTCGCCGGCACCGAAGACGGCCACCTGCTCGTCGGGCCCGAGCCGGCCGGCGAGGTCGCGCAGCTCGGCCCCGGCACCGGGTTCGGCGATGCCATCGCGGAGATCGCTCAGGTGCCGGTAGTCGTCGTCCCAGGTCCACAGCTCTCGCTTGTGCACCAGCGTCCGGCCGATCTCGACGACGGGTTCCTGGTACCGGTCGAGGAACAGGTCCATGTTGTGCTGGAAGCTCTGCCAGTTGCCCTGGATGTCACGCTCGTGGGGCCACTCGACGTGCCACGCGTCGCGCAGGAACCGGAAGGGCAGGCCACGCTTGAAGATCCGGAAGGCGAACTCGAGGTCCTCGACGCCCCAGCCGTGGTACAGCTCGTCGAAGCCGCCGATCTCCCAGAAGTCGGCCACGCGCATGGAGCAGTTGCTGGTCCAGAAGAACGACCACGGCACCGCCCGGCGGTTCAGGTCGAAGCCGCACTGCGCGAGTGCGTCGTGGCGAACGTCCCGGAACGCGGGTTCGTCGCGGAGGGCCAGGATCACCTGCTCGGGCGTTGCGGACTCGAGCATGTCGGCAAGCCCGGGCATCGGGTCTTCGGGGTTGTAGCCGTAGGCGTAGCCGACGACCGCGCACGGGTCGTCGTCGTGCGCGGCCAGGTGGTGTTCGAGGAAACCGGGCCCGATCATCGCCCCGGTGTCGAGGAAGACCAGGATCGGCGCGGCCGCCAGCTTGGCGCCGGCGTTGCGCGCGACCCCCGCGCGGAAGCCCAGGTCTTCCTGGAAGTGGTATTTGAGGTGGAGCTGTCCCGCGAAGGATTCGACGGTTTCCGCCGTGGCGTCGGACGAGCCGTCGTCGCAGACGATGACCTCGAACTCGTCGCGGGGCAGCCGCTGCGTGGCGAGCTGGCCGAGCAGCTTCGCCAGCAGCCCGCAGCGGTTGTAGGTCGGGATGACCACGGAGAGCCGGGGCGGCGCCGCGGGGCTCCCGCCGTGCGCGGCGCTCATCCGGCCAGCTCCTGCCCGGCGCGGTACTCGGCACAGGTCGGCAGGCCCCGGGCGATCGCGACCTCGTTGAAGTCGAAGAACATCACCGGCGGGTCCTCGGCGAGCATCCGGATGAGCGGCGTGTCGTACTTGGCTGCCATGTACCGCTGGTTGGCCATGGCGTCGCGCATGTTCTCTTCGAAGCTCTTGTGGTGCGGCGCGTGGATCGCGGCCGCGTCACGGGCGAGGACGATCCGGGCGCCGTCGCGGTGCAGCCGGTAGGCGAGGTCGACGTCCTCCGAGCCCCAGCTGCGGAACGCCTCGTCGAACATGCCGACCGCGCGCAGCTGGGCGGTGCGCGCCGAAGCATTGCACGTCCAGTAGGCCAGCCAGGGCGCGGGCAGGTCGCCGAAGTCGTCGGTGTGCCGGCGGTAGAACTCCTCCCGCACGTCGAGCCAGCGCCGCTCGCGCCGGAGCTTGTCGATCGTCGCGGACGGGTTGTCGAAGTCGACTTCGGCGTTGATCAGCTCGGCGTCTTCGTTGTCGATGTTGAAGCAGTAGACGTACCCGCACACCGCGACGGGGTTCTCCCCGGCGTGGGCTTCGACGTGCGCCCGGAGAGCACCGGAGTGCAGCAGCACCCCGGAATCGACGAACACGCAGACGTCGCCCTGGGCGTGGGTGATGCCGACATTGCGGGCCTTGGCCACCCGCCAGCCCAGGTCCTCCTGGAAGAAGTACCGGATGTTGATGCGGTCTTCGTACTGTGGAACGAGTTCCGCGGTCGAGTCACCGGACCCGTCGTCGACGACGAGCACTTCGAACTCGTCTTCCCGGAGGTCCTGCCGGGTCAGCGAATCGAGGGTGTGCCGGAGCAGCTCCACCCGGTTGTACGTGGGAACGACGACGCTGCACTTCACTTTGCCGCCCATCTCGTCTCCTCGCCCACCGTTTCGATGGCTGGTTGGATACGCGGGGCGGCACCCTGGCAGGCGAAGTCGCACGCACCGACGCTACGAGCAGCTTGGAGGTCCCCGCCGGACCGCCGCATCTTTCGCCGTGCTGTCCTCGCGCGCCCGGCGACGGCTCCGCGGTGTCCGTTGTAGACTCCGGGGCCGGTGCGCCGGGCGCCGGTGCCCGAGCACCCGGCCGCAGGGGAAACGACCACGAGGAGGTCGGATGACCGCCCGGCTGCCCACTGCCGAACGGATGACCGGCGAAGGCACGGTGCTGGACTGGGCCGCCGTCCGTGACGGCTTGACCCAGGCGAAGTCGTTCTGGCTGGCGACGGTGCGGCCGGACGGCCTGCCCCACCTCCGGCCTCTGCTCTGCGCCTGGCTCGACGACGCGCTGCACGTCTGTTCGAACCCGTCGGCCCGCAAGGCGAAGAACGTGGACGGCGGCTCGGCCGCTGCCATCGGCACCTCCTGTCCCCGATTCGACGTCGTCGTCGAGGGGCCGGCCGAGCGGGTGACGGACGTTGCCGCGCTCCGGCGGATCGCCGATGCCTTCCGGGACAAGTACAGCTGGCCGGTGGTGGAACGCGACGGAGCGCTCGACGCCGAGTACGCCGCACCGACAGCCGGGGCACCGCCGTTCGCCGCCTACACCGTCACGCCGGTCACCGCGTTCGTCTTTCCGACGGTCGAAGGCCACGCGCCGACCCGGTGGCGTTTCGGCTGACTCCGGCACGGACCCGGCATCCTCGAAGGTGTCTGCGCGGCGAGCCGGGCAGAGAGTGGACTGATCACCCGTCTGCTGAGCGCTGGAGGAGAACATGGTGAGACCGAAGACTTCCTGGGGTGACGCGGCCGCGATGCTCGCGGAGGCCGGCGTCGAAGCCGTTCCGGCCTTCTACGGCAGGTTCACGGGTGACGACGAGCGCGCCGCGCTCACCGTGCCCATGCGCCTGCAGGACGCGGTGACCCGAAAGGACGCGGACGCGTTCGCCGACGTCTTCGCCGAAAACGGCAGTCTCGTCCAATACGACGACGAGCTCAAGAACCGGGAAGAAATCCGGGCCTACATGAAGGCCGCCTTCGCCGGTCCGTTCAAGGACAACGACGTCGCCGGACGATTGCTGCGGCTCAGCTTCGTCACCGAGGACGTCGCGCTGCTGGCCGAAGAGGCGGGCGTTCTCCTGCCGGGCGAGCAGAAAGCCGCACCGGAGCGCCTGTTCTACGCCACCTGGGTGATCCATCGCGTCGCACCGGGCCAGCTGGAACTCCTTTCGTTCCACCAGAGCCCGATCCACAGCTGACGCGGGCCGGCCGGGTTCCGGGAGCACGACCTCCTGCGAAGCGGAAGAACATCCTCGCAGTACCCGCATCGGCGCTGCGTCGCCCGCTCCGGGGAGCCGGGTCACGGGGCGTCGCGTTCGCCGGTGACCGGGCGGGCCATGTAGACGGCACCCGGTCCGTAGCCGGCGGGCAGCGCCACCTCGGGGTGCGCGTGGAACCCCTGTGCCGACCAGAATCCGGTGGCGCCGTCGACGGCGACCAGGGAGATCCGTGTGTAGCGGAGGGACTGGGCGGCCTCGGTCACGTGCCGCAGCATCCGCGCTCCCCAGCCACGCCCCCGCAGTTCGGCGCTGACCACGATGTCGTGCAGGTGCAGGTTCGCCGAGTCGAAGGCGGTGGTCTCGGGCCGGCCGGGATCGGGGACGCGGTACGGCGGGTAGGGCAGGGCGAGCACGTAGCCGCCCAGCCGTTCGCCCCGGTCCAGCACGAAGGACGTTTCCTTGGCCCAGCGGGATTCCAGGACGGCACGGCTCTCCGACAACCACCGCGGTGCGTACTCCGCCGCTTCCAGCTCGGCGATGGTGGTCCAGTCGCCCGCGTCGATCGGCCGGATCTTCTCCGTGCGCACGGCCAAGACCGGCAGGGGCCGGAATCCGTTGAACCCCACCGTGGTGTAGCCGATGGCGTAGGCACCGGTGGAGTGGATCCACACCGGATCGCCGGAGGCCAGGTCCGCGGGCACCATGACGGGGCCGCCGCCGAACGTGTCGTCGCTGTCGCAGGTCGGGCCCGCGACCACGGCGGGCACCCCCGCCCCGCCGGCCTGCCCGGGGAACGTCAGGCGGTAGCGCAGCTGATCGGTCTCGTAGAGGCCGTTGAACTTGCCGCAGCTGAGGTAGAGCCATCGCCGGTCGCGGGAGGTGAGCCGGGCGACGTGCGCGCGGATCGTCCCGTGGTCGGCGACGAGGTGCCGCCCCGGTTCGACCAGGAAGCGCAGCCGGCCGCTCGCTTCGCGCAGTCGGGCCATGCCTTCCCTGATGGCGGTGAAGATCTCTCCGATCGGCGGCACCAGCGGGACACCGTCCTTGCCGAGGTAGCCGTGCGCGGGGAGCCCGCCGCCGAGGTTCACGTGGCCCAGCTGGATGCCCCGTGCCGCCAGCGAGGTCACGAGGGCGACCAGGGTGTCCAGCGCCTGCCGCCACGCCGAGGCCGTCATCTGCTGCGAGCCGACGTGGATCGACAGCCCGGCCGGGACCAGCCCGAGGCGCCGCGCTTCGGTCAGCACGCCGACGGCGTCGTCGCTGCCGCACTTGCCGGTCAGGGCCCACAGCGCGCCCTCGCCGGTCGTGGTGACCCGGCAGAACACGTGAGCGCCGGGGGCGTGCCGGGCGATCGCCCGCACGTCCTGGACGCAGTCGGTCGCGAACGTGGTGATGCCGAGCAAGTGCGCGGCGGCGATGTCGGCGTCGGACTTCACGGTGTTGCCGTAGTGGACGTCGTCCGGAAGCGCCCCGTTGCGCAGCGTCAGCTCGATCTCGCCGGGACTCGCCGCGTCGAAGCCCGCGCCGATCCTGGCGAGGCAGGCGAGCACCGCAGGATGCGGGCACGCCTTCACGGCGAAGCGCACCGAAACGTCCGGCAGTTCGTCGAGCAGCGCGTGGTATTGCCGCTCGATGCCGGTCAGGTCGTAGACGAGCTGGTCGTGCGTGGCTCTGGTCAGCGCGGACCGCACGTGGGCGGGTTCAGACATCGGTGGCACGGGCGGCCTCGATCAGTGCTGCCCACGCGTCGATCAGCACCGCATAGTCGTCGATGTCGCGGCGGCTCTCGTCGAGCAGCCTGTCGCGGTGTTCCCGGATGTGGGCGGCGACGCCGGTGAACCTGCCGCCCAGCCCCCGGTACGCCCGCTCCAGCTGGTCGATCCGCGTCTCGTCGGGTTCCTGCCAGGTGCTCTCCCGCACGATCGCGGCGATCTCGGCCGGGTCGTCGGAGTCCATCCGCTGGTAGATGAAGTGGAAGTAGTACATCGACAGCACGAACTTGGCGAACCGCACCTGGTAGGCGAGGAAACCCGCGTCGGTCTTCCGTTCCGCCGTGTGGAAGTTGACGATGTGGCGGTTGTGCACGACGGCGGGCAGCCGGGCCTTGTTCGCGACGTGGATGAGGAAGTAGTCGCTGCCGATGGTGTCGGTGGCGGGCGGCAGCGGCAGCCGTTCGTGCAGTCCGTGGAAGCTGATGTTGTGCATGTCCACCCGCATCGGGTCGACGACGTCGAGCACGGACCGGTCGCCGTCGAAGGCCGCCCACCCGGTGAACGACTCCTCGACCAGTTCCCGTTTTTCCTCCTCGGTGGCACCCGGAGCGGCCCAGAGGCTCACCAGGTCGTGGTAGGCCGGGTGCGCGCGCACCTCGTGGAGGTCGACGGACATCTCGCCGACGAACGAAGCCCCCACCAGCGCCACCGTCCGGTCCCGCAGCGCGGGGTCCAGCCGGTCCTCCACCGTCACGGCCCGGTGCGCGGGCTTGCCGATCGACAGCAGCTCGGCGTGGATCGGGAACACCGTCCGGCCCTCGAAAGTCTGGTAGCGGAGGCCCGAGTCACGGC
>NZ_JBHVXZ010000059.1:0-59965 GCF_042881395.1 Amycolatopsis sp. NPDC058278
CAGCGCCGATGGTACTGCAACCGAAGGGTTGTGGGAGAGTAGGACACCGCCGAACTTACTTGAGGAAAGACCCCGGTCGAGAACCCGAAAAGGTTCTCCCGGGGTCTTTTCGCATGCCCGAAAACCGAACCGGCCCGCCAGGTGTGCGGGCCGGCCGCCCGGGTACGGGGTTACGGGGCCGGGCGCCGAAGCAGGTACGTGTCCATGATCCAGCCGCGGCGCTCCCGGGCCTCGGCGCGGGTCTCGCGGATGTGGGACGCCAAGGCCGGCGTCAGCGGCCCCGAAATCAGGATCTCATCAGGCGTACCCACGTACGCGCCCCAAAAGATGGTCAAGCCCGCGGACGTGAAGCGGTCGAACGTCGTGTGGGCGTCGAGGAGGACGAACACGTCGTCGACTCCCTCCGGCCAGCCCGACGCCAGGCGGCGGCCCGTCGTCAGCTGGACCGCGCGGCCGATCTGGTTCATCGTCGTCCGGTGGCGGGCCACCAGGGCCGAGATGCTGCTGATGCCCGGCACCACCTCGTACTCGAACTCGACGTTCCCCCGCGCCAGCACCGCCTCGATCAACGCGATCGTGCTGTCGTACAGCGACGGGTCGCCCCACACCAGGAACGCCCCCACCTGGTCCGGCGCCAGCGACGAGAGAATCATCGACTCGTACACCGCCGCCCGGGCCGCGTGCCAGTCGGCCACCGCCGCGCGGTAGTCCGCCGGGGTGCGGTCGCGCGGCGGATCCGATGCCACCACCACCCGGTACTCCCGCGTGACGAACCGGTCGAGGATCTCCTGCCGCAGCCGCACCAGGTCGGCCTTCTCCGCGCCCTTGTCGAGGACGAAGAAGACGTCGACGCGGTTGAGACGGTCGATCGCCTGCACCGTGAGGTGCTCCGGGTCGCCCGCCCCGATCCCGATGGCGTAGATCTTCCGCATCCCGCGAGTCTGACGGGACCCGATGGAGAACCCCTACCCCCAAGGGGTATAAAGAGAGGGAGCGAAAGGAGCGGGAGATGGCCGAAACGACCTACACCGTCGAGGGCATGACCTGCGGACACTGTGCCACCTCGGTTCGCGAGGAGGTTTCCGAGCTCGACGGCGTCCGCCAGGTGGACGTCGACGTCGAGAGCGGCCGCGTGACCGTGACGAGCGACACCCCGCTGACCACCGATGCGGTTGCCGCCGCCGTCACCGAGGCCGGCTACCGCCTGGTCGCGTGAGCCCGGCCGAGGTGACCACCGCCGCCCGCGTCGAGCTCGCCATCGGCGGGATGACGTGCGCGTCCTGCGCCGCCCGCGTCGAGCGCAAGCTCAACAAGGTCGACGGCGTCACCGCGACGGTCAACTACGCCACCGAAAAAGCACAGGTCAGCTACCCGGCTCGGCTGTCGGTCGACGACCTCCGGTCCGTCGTCGAGGCCGCCGGCTACTCCGCGCGCGTCCCCGAGCCGGACGTGCCCGCGGAGGAGACGCCGCGCAATCGTTTGCTCGTCTCCGCGGTGCTCACCGTCCCGCTGATCGTCGTCGCGATGGTCCCGGCCTGGCAGTCCGCGGCCTGGCCGTGGGTGGCGCTCGCGCTCGCCGCGCCGGTCGTCACCTGGGGCGCGTGGCCGTTCCACCGCGCCGCTGCGGTCAACCTGCGCCACGGCGCCGCCACGATGGACACGCTGATCTCGCTCGGCGTCGTCGCCTCCGTGGCTTGGTCGCTCTACGAGCTCTTCTTCGGGATGGCCGGTCACGACCTCTACTTCGAGGTGGCCGCGGCGGTCACCACGTTCATCCTGGCCGGCCGCTACTTCGAGACACGGTCGAAGCGGCGCGCCGGCGCCGCTCTCCGCGCGCTCATGGACCTCGGCGCGAAGGACGTCACAGTCCTCCGCGACGGCGAAGAACACCTCGTCCCGATCGCGAACCTCCAGGTCGGCGACGTCTTCGTCGCCCGGCCCGGCGAGAAGATCGCCACCGACGGTGTAGTCGCCGAAGGTGGCTCCGCGGTCGACTGCAGCATGCTCACCGGCGAGTCCGTGCCGGTCGAGGTCGGCCCGGGTGACGCCGTCACCGGCGCGACCGTCAACGTCGGCGGGCGGCTGCTCGTGCGCGCCACCCGCGTCGGCGCGGACACCCGGCTCGCGCAGATGGCTCGGCTCGTCGAAGCCGCGCAGAACGGCAAGGCCGAGGTCCAGCGGCTGGCCGACCGGGTCTCGGCGGTGTTCGTCCCGGCGGTCGTCTTCGCGGCGCTGGCGACGCTGGTCGTCTGGCTGGCGACCGGCGGCACGCCGGACGCCGCGTTCACCGCGGCCGTCGCCGTGCTGATCATCGCCTGCCCTTGCGCGCTCGGCCTCGCGACGCCAACGGCCCTGCTGGTCGGCACCGGCCGCGGCGCGCAGCTGGGCATCCTCATCAAGGGCCCCGAAGTGCTCGAGTCCACCCGGCGCGTCGACACCGTGGTCCTCGACAAGACCGGCACCGTCACCACCGGCCGGATGGCGCTCGTCGAGGGTGACGGCGAGGTCCTCCGCCTCGCGGGCGCCGTCGAGGCCGCTTCCGAACACCCGATCGCCCGCGCCATCGCGGACGTCGCCCGGGAGCGCTTCGGCGCGTTGCCCGCCGTCACGCAGTTCCGGAGCACCGCGGGTCTCGGGGTGACCGGTGTGGTGGAGGGGCGCGAGGTCACCGTCGGGCGCGCAGCGTTCCTCGGCGGCGAACTCACCGAGGCCGAAGGCGCCACCGCGGTCGGCGTGGCCTGGGACGGCGAGGTCCGCGGACGGCTGGTCGTCGCCGACACGATCAAGCCGACGTCCGCCCGGGCCGTCGCCGAACTGCGGGCGCTCGGCCTGACGCCGGTGCTGCTGACCGGCGACAACGCCGGCGCGGCGCGGGCGATCGCCGCGGAAGCGGGGATCGACGAGGTCGTCGCCCAGGTGCTGCCCGAAGAGAAGGTCGCCGTCGTCAAGCGGCTGCAGGCCGAGGGCCGCGTGGTGGCCATGGTCGGCGACGGCGTCAACGACGCGGCCGCGCTCGCCCAGGCCGACCTGGGCCTCGCGATGGGCACCGGCTCCGACGCGGCGATCGAAGCGAGCGACCTGACGCTGGTCCGCGGCGACCTGCGCGTGGCCGCCGACGCGATCCGGCTGGCTCGCCGCACCCTCGCCACGATCAAGGGGAACCTGTTCTGGGCGTTCGCGTACAACGTGGCCGCGCTGCCACTCGCGGCGCTCGGCCTGCTGAACCCGATGATCGCGGGAGCGGCCATGGTGTGCTCGTCGGCCTTCGTGGTCAGCAACAGCCTCCGGCTGCGGCGCTTCCGCTGACACCCCGGGAGGGTATAGTTGCCGGAAGAGAAGCCGGCGACGGGGACAGGTGGGCGATGACGGGGTACGGCGGCGAGCGGGAAGCCTATCTGAAGCGCCTGCGCCGGATCGAAGGGCAGATCCGCGGGCTGCAGCGCATGGTCGAGCAGGACAAGTACTGCATCGACATCCTGACCCAGGTCTCCGCCGCGACGAAGGCACTGCAGTCGTTCTCCCTCGAGCTGCTCGACGAGCACCTGGCGACCTGCGTCGTCCAGGCGGCCGCGGCCGGCGGCGAGGAGGCCGATTTGAAGGTCCGCGAAGCGTCGGACGCCATCGCGCGGCTGGTGCGGTCCTAGCGGACCAGCACGGCCAGGGTGAGGCCGCCGGCGTTCGTCACGAAGTGCACGATCACCGACGCCAGCACGCCCCGGCCGACGTGGCGCCACCAGTGCAGGAAGATCCCGGCGAGGCCCGCCGCGGCCATGGCCAGCACCTGCAGCACCACCACCGGCGTCGAGCCGAACACCGCGTGCACGGCGGCGTTGCGGCCGATGGCCAACGCCGGCAACGCGTGCCAGAGCCCGAACAGGGCCGCCGAGCACAGGATCGGCGGCCAGCGCCAGCGCTCATCGGCCGCGCCGAACAGGCCCGGCAGCACGCCGCGGAACGCGATCTCCTCGATGAGCACCGTCCCGAACAGGATCCGGCCCCAGGTCAGCCACAGCAGCTGCGCCCAGTCCGGGTCGCCGACCCGGCCGTCCTGGTAGACCGTCCGCAGCGACGGCACGGCCAGCGCGATCCCGAACACGACCGCCATCAGCGCGGCGCCGGCCAGCCCGGCCAGCGCGGGGCGGCGGACGGCGTGCAGGCCCAGGTCACGCCACGAGCATCCGGCCGCGCGGCCGAGCACCACCAGGACCGCGGCCGCGACCAGGCCGCAGACCGGGTACGCCCAGCCGGGCAGCACGCGGTTGGCGAGCGTGGTCGACGCGGCCAGCGTCACGACCGCCGCGACCAGCGCGAACACCCGCCGGGGCGGGAATGACGCGGCTTCGCTCGGGCGCTCGGTCATGTCTTCCGCGGTCATGGACGAGTCGTCCGGAACGGCGGGGGCCGGCGTCAGCCGACCGCGTCGGTGAGGTCCGCCGCGGGTGAGCGGCGCTGGATCGGAACTCTCTTCGCCATCGGCAGGGTGGCTTCGGGGTCGAACGACCCCGGACGGTCGTCGAGGGCGACGGCCGCGTCGGCCAGCAGGCCGCGGCAGCCGGACAGCGAGGCTTTGAGCTGGTCACGGACCTCACCCAGGGCCGCGACCTCCCGCTCGGCGGCGCCGACCATGCTCTCGGCGCGCTGGGTGGCGTCGGCGACGAGCTTTTCGGCCTTGGCTTCGGCGGTGGTGACGAGTGTTTCGGCGCGTTGCGTGGCGTCGGTGACGAGCTTTTCGGCCTTGGTCTCGGCGGTGGCGACCAGCGTTTCGCTGTGTTGCGTCGCTTCGCTGACCAGCGATTCGGCACGCTGGGTGGCGTCGGTGACCAGCTTCTTCGCCTTGGCTTCGGCGGTGGTGACGAGTGTTTCGGCACGCTGGGTGGCGTCGGAGATGAGCTTTTCAGCTTTGGTCTCGGCGGTGGTGACGAGTGTTTCGGCGCGTTGCGTGGCGTTGGTGACCAGCTTTTCGGCCTTGGCCTCGGCCGTCGCGAGCTTGCGTTCGCCCGTTGTGACCAGCTCTTCGCTGCGCTGGGTCGCGTCGGCGACCAGCTGGTCGGCCTTCGCGCGGGCCGCCGCTTTCTGGTCGGCCAGTTCGCGCATCGCGTCGGCACGGCGGACCGTCATGGCCCGGCTGTGGTCCTCCTCCAGCTGGGCCCGGCGGTGGGCCGCGGCCTCGTCGAGCTCCCGGCGGCGCTGCTCGGCCGCCCGCAGGAGCTCCTCGTGCTCGGCGCGCTGCCGCTCGCGCTCGGCCTCGGCCTCGGCGACCAGGCGGCGCTCCTTCTCGGTGAGCCGGACGGCTTCCGCCTCGGCCTCCCGGCGGCTCCGCTCCGCGGCTTCCGTTGCGCGCGCGGTGATTTCGGCCGCTTCTTCGCGGGTCAGCTCGATCATCCGGCGCGAACGCTCCTGCAGCGCGTCCGGCGCGATCGGGGTCCGGCAGATCCGGTCGATCTTCACGCGGAGCTCACGGTTCTCCTCGGCGAGCGCAGCGCCACGCCGGCGCGCGGAGTCGCTCTCGGCGGCGAGTCTGCGTAGCTCGGCCTCGGCCCACGCGACGTACTCCTCGACCTGGGCGCGGTGAAAACCACGCCACGCCAGGTCGAATCCGGGCTGTGTGTGCGCCACGTCCTCGCCGCCGCCGGGGGCCATGCCTCACCTCCGAATTGGATGGTTTCTCCTCGGCCGCACGTTTTCCTTGCGACGCCGGGGAATTTCCGTGTGCACCCCAGTGTGCCGCAAACCGGCCTCCGCCCGCTGCCCGGGCGGGCGATCATTCGTCGAGCGGTTCCCCGAGCCCGGTGGACGTGCTCCGGACACCGGGCAGTTCGGCGAGTTCGGCGGCCAAGTCGTACAGGTCGCCGCGCCCGTCGAGGCGCAGTGTCACGACCGCGATCCGTTGTCCCTCTTCGGAAACCGATTCGTGGTCGACCTCGACGTGGTGCACGGCCCAGCCCCGGCCGGTGCAGGCGGCCAGCGCCGCGCGCAGCACGCCGTGGCCGTCGAGGTAGCTCAGCCGGACCAGCGGCGGTTCGCGGCGGTGCCGGGCCACGAACCGCTGCAGCGGCGGGAAGCCCCGGGTCACCACGAAGTGCCCGACGGTGGCGCCGGCGGCGAGGACCGGCAGCCCGGCGCCACATGCGGTGCCGACCGCGGCGGTCACCCAGATCGTCGCCGCGGTGGTCAGCCCGCGCACCGCGTCCCGGCGGACGAAGATCAGCCCGCCGCCGATGAAGCCGATGCCGGAGACGATCTGCGCGGCGATCCGCGACGGGTCGAGCGAGACGTGCTCGAGGCCGAGCAGGTCGGCGAAGCCGTACTTCGAGACCAGCATGAACACCGCCGAGCCGACGCCGACCAGGCTGTGCGTGCGTAGCCCGGCGGCCTTCATGCCCGCCTCGCGTTCGAGCCCGATGGCGACGCTCAGCACGAGCGCGAGCAGGACCGGCGGCAGCAGGCTCCACTGCGCCGTCGTGGACCACAGCGTGGGCAAGATCACGACCTCCGGAGTTCGTCACGGGCGGCACGCGGGGAGAACCGCGAGCGCCGCCACCAGGGCATACTGGGCCGAGCAAGCCGATCGTGCCAGGTGAGGGGGAGCGCGTGACAGGGACCCGGCCGGCGCTTGCGCCGGACTTCGTGGGTTACCCGGAGGTGCGGCGCGGGGTGCGCGCCCTGATCGGGCCCCGGCCCGGCACCCACCGCCGCGCGGTCCCGGCTTGTCCGAAGTGGACTGTCGTCGACCTGGTCGGCCACCTCCTCGAGAAGGCCGAGGGCGTGCTCGCGCGCCTCGGCGGCCCCGCGCCCGCCCCGGCCGGGCCGCTCGAGGTCCCCGCCCTGCTGGACCGCTGGGACGACGTGGGCGACGAGGTCGACCGGCGGCTCGCGGCCGCGGGCGGGCGCAGCGGTGACGTCCTGGTGATGGACGCCTACACCCACGAGCTGGACCTGCGCGCCGCCCTCGGCGTCCCGCCGCCGGTGGAGCACCTCGCCTGGGCGCCGAGCTTCGAGGTGCTGGTCCGCGGCTTCACCGGCTCGGTCGCCGGCAGCGGCCTGCCGGCCCTGCGGATCCGCACGACGGGCGGCTCGGTGTGGACGGCGGGCGCGGGCCGCCCGGCGGCGTCGGTGACCGCTCCGGCCCACGACCTCTACCGCGCGCTCGCCGGGCGCCGCTCCCTCGCGCAGCTGGCGGCGCTGGACTGGAGCGAGCCCCCCGGGCCGTGGCTGCCCGCGTTCACCTGGGGTCCGTTCGCCCCGCCGCCGCACCCGGGGGTGTGACTCAGGCCGCCGCACCCGGGGGTGTGACTCAGCCGCCCGGCGGGGTCACCGTCAGCAGGGCGGCCAGGGCCAGCACCACGGCGCTGAGCACCACTTCGGCGGCCACCGCCTGCCGCAGCCGGCGCAAATCCGCCGTGACCGTCCCGGTGGTGCCCTTCGGCGGCGTGGTCAAGCCCCGGCGCACCGCGGCGCGGGAGCGGGCCGCCACCGCCAGCAGCACGGCGAACCCGGCGGTCTTGAGCAGCACCAGCAGGCCGAACCCGGTGGTCCACAGCGTCGACACCGACGGCATGATGCGCAGGGCCAGCACCGCGCCGCTGATCGCGATCGCCGTCACCGCCTTGGCGGCGATGCCGGAGAAGCGGGCCGCGGCCGGGGCCGGGTCCTCGCCCCCGGCCGGGCGGTAGAGGCAGAGCGCCAGCTGGGCCAGCCCGCCCGCCCACACCGCGATGGCCCCGAAGTGCACGAGGTCGGCGGTGACGGAGACGAACAGGACCGGGTCGGTGACCGGGTGCCCGGTGGCCGAGAACGTCAGCAGCACGACGAAGCCGGTGACCATGGTCAGGTTCTCGTACCGGGCCCGCAGCCGGTCGGGCAGGCCGGGCCGCAGCAGCCGGGGCAGCAGCACCACCAGCACCGCGACGGCGGCCAGCCGCAGCAGCAGCAGCTTCCCGTAGGCGACGCGCAGGGTGTCCGCCAGCAGCCCGGTGTCGAACACCGCGCCGAGGCCGCGGCCGGCCGCGTAGGGCCCTTGCAGCACGAAGGCCGCGGCGGCGGTCACCGCGACCAGCCCGGCGCCGGCGTGCAGCAGCTGCCGGGCCCGCCGGTCGGTGCGGCCCGCGGGGCGGCACAGGACGACGAACGCCGTCCCGCCGAGCAGCACGACGCCGACGTAGGCCAGCCAGCGCACCGCCGTCGACGCGGCGTCGACGGCGGTGTCGGTGCCGGTGGCCGCGGACACCGCGCCGGCCGAGGTGACCAGCGGGCCGGTGCCGACGACGAAGGCGAAGGTGCCGCGCACGGGGTGGGAGTCGGCCGAGACGAAGGCGTATTCGACCAGGTAGCTGCCGTCCGGGACGCCGGGCCGCAGGCGCACCGCGACCTGCTGGGCGTCCTCGCCGGGCTGGAACACCGGCCCGGTGTCGACCTGGTGTCCGCCGAGGTCGACGACCTTGATCGAGCCGGGCTGGATCCCGATGTTCTCCGACAGGGTGACCGACACCAGGGACGGCGCCGCGCCGAGGCGGGTGCCGTCTCCCGGGGTCGACGAGACGACTTCGACGTGCGCCGAAGCCGGGGTGGCGCCGAGCAGCAGCCAGCCGGCGAGGAACGCCAGCAGGGCCAGCGCCCGCCTCACGACGCGGCGAGCGCGGGCTGCTTCGGCACTCCGCAGGAGCAGCCGGTCACTTTCCGTTCGGCGGCCGAGGCCCGCCGGTGCAGGACGACGGCGACGATCATCGGGATGGTGACGATCGTGTTGTAGAACAGGTGCAGCTCCACGCGCGGCACGAGCAGCTGGATGATGCTCGTGGGCACCTTCTGCCCGGCCAGCCGCCACCCGCTCTGCGCCTGGATGAACAGCAGCAGGTGCTCGATGTGGTGCCAGAACTGGATGCCCAGCGCGAGGTTCCACCACTGCCGAGAGCGGCCGGCGAACCCGTGGCGCAGGACCCACAGGAAGACCAGCATCACCAGCGCGTAGCCGTAGTGCAGCCATTCCTGCGAAATCAGCCACGGGAACGGCATGCCGAGAACGCCGCGGGCCCGGGAGGTGGGCCAGCCGAACCCGTAGATCTGGACGGCCTGGACGATGTGCTCGGCCCAGTGGGCGAGCACGACGATCATGAACACCGCGAGCGCGCGATGGTGGTGGCGGCTGTTGAGAGCGCCGAGGAACCCGGCCGGCCGGGCGATTTCGGACGTGGACATGCGGACCCCAGTTCTGCCGAAAACGACGTGTGCGTCGACGATAACCGTTTCCGTGCGGTGTTCCGTTACTCCGGATTGCTGAAGTAGTAAGGGAAACGGCGGAGTGCGTGCCGGCCGGGCGATGCGGTCAGTGCGCGACGAGCCCGGTCGGGCGCTCGGGGGCCGGCGGGATGCGGAACAGCCGGGTGAACAGGTCGAGGTGCGCCGGGTCGCCCTGGACCCGGATCTTGCCGCTGGAGATGGCGTCCTGGGCGGTCAGGCTGCCGTTGAGCAGGTCGAGGACGGCCGGGCCCTGCGGTTCGATCACCAGGTCCGCCGCGGGCAGCGCGCCGGCGGAGGCCTTGAGCGCCCCGTCGTCGACCATGGCGTGCACGATCATGTCGCCGGGGTGGTGCAGCTCGTAGTTGACGTGCACGCCCGCGGCGGCCTCCTCCTGGAAGGTCGTGTAGAGCGAGATGATGGCGGTGTCGAGGGTGAAGACCTCGTCCGGCTTCGGGTAGGTCAGCGAGCGCGAGCCCCACAGGGCCAGGTCGAGCACGATGTGGTCGAGTTCGGTGCCGTACTCGGTGAGTTCGTAGACGACACCGGCGTCCAGCTGCGACTGGACGCGGCGGCGGACCACGCCCCCCTCCTCGAGCTCGTTGAGGCGCGAGGTCAGGATGCTCACCGGGATGCGCGGCAGCGTGCGCTGCAGGTCGTCGAACCGCTTCGGGCCGAGCATGAGGTCACGGACGACGAGCAGCGACCACCGCTCACCGACGATCTCGAGCGCCCGGGCCAGGCCGCAGAACTGTCCGTAGGTGCGAGCGGAGGTAGGCATACTCGGATCCTCACTTGTCTCGGGTGCCAGGCCGGGCGCCGCCGGTTCGCTCACGGCCGCGAGTTCGGTTACGGTGCCTCGACGCACCATGCCGCGACGGGCGTCGACGTCCACGGTGACAGTTCCCCGTCGCGCGCGGCCAGTGAGCCGCGCATCTCCGCCCAGTGCGTTTCCCACATCGGACCATGCGTTTCGCATGACTTCCCCGTGCTCACCGCACTGGCCCGGCCGACCCGCCGTGGAGCACGATTCTGATTCTCTCTTCCAACTCGACGACCGGCAGGAGAGCCATGCCCACGACAGCGGTGGACGCACGGGTACCGGACGACGGCGGCGGTGCCGCTTCTCCCCATGTGCCGGCGTTCCGGCGGCACCTGCGGGCGGAGGTCAGGGCGGGCAAGGGGGCCTACCTGTTCTCGGAACAGGGCGTGATCGCCATGCGCGGCGCGAAGATCGAGTCGCTCGCGGCGCTGCTCGACGGCACGCACGACCTCGACCGGCTGCTGCGCGGCCGTCCCGGCGGGATGCCGCCGGAGGAGGTCGCCGCGCTGCTGGCCCAGCTGGTCGACGCCGGCCTGGTGACGTTGCGCAGCCACGGCGGGGACACCCGGCCCGGCGACGAGCGCGTGCTGGCCTACTGGGACGCCTGCGGCGTCGACGCGGACCTCGTCGCGGCCCGGCCGGGCACCGTTCGGCTGGTGGCGGTGGGCGACAGCGCCGACGGCGTCGACGCCGGCCCGGTCGAACGGGCGCTGGCCGGTGCCGGTCTCGAGGTGGTCCGCTCGGGTACCGGCGCGGCCGGCCTGACGGTGGTGCTGTGCGCCGACTACCTCGACCCGCGGCTGGCCCTGATCGACGCGGAGCACCGGCGGACCGGCCGGCCGTGGCTGCTGGCGCGCCCGTTCGGGGCCCAGGTGTGGATCGGGCCGGTGCTGCAGCCCGAAGGCGCCTGCTGGCACTGCCTGACCCACCGGCTGTGGGGGCACCGGCACGCGGAGGCGTGCGTCCAGGAGGAGCTCGGCCACGCGGGCCCGGCGCGCCGCTCGGTCTCGGCGCTGCCGCCGCTCACCGGGGCCGCCGCGCACCTCATCGCACTGGAGGCGGCCAAGTGGACGGCCGGCTACCGCCACCACGGCCAGCAATGCGTGTGGACGCTCGACACGCTCGACCTGCAGGGCAGGCTGCACGAGCTGCGCCGCCGCCCGCAGTGCCCCCGCTGCGGAGACCAGTGGCTGGTGGCGTGGCGCTCGATGCGCCCCGTCGTGCTGCAGCCGGCCAGGAAGGCGACCACCGGGGGCGGCGGGCACCGCACGGCGACGCCGGCTCAGATGCTCGAGCGGTACCGGCACCTGGTCAGCCCGGTGACCGGGATCGTCAAGGAGATCCAGCCGGACCCGGACGCGCCCTGGTTCGCCAACGCCTACCGCTCCGGGGCCAACATCGCCCGCGGCGTCACCGGGATGGCCGGGCTGCGCGCCGGGCTGCGCTGCGAGAACGGCGGCAAAGGCGTCAGCCCGCTCGACGCCGAGGTCGGCGCGCTCTGCGAGGCCGCGGAACGGTTCTCCGGCAACTTCCAGGGTGACGAACTGCGGATCCGCGGGTCCTACGCCGAACTGGGAGAGGAAGCCCTCCACCCCAACGAATGCATGCTCTTCGCGGACCGGCAGTACGCCGAGCGTGCGGTCTGGAACCGCGAGCACGCGGATTTCCAGCACGTCGGCGAACCGTTCGACCGCACCGCCCGTATCGACTGGACGCCGGTGTGGTCGCCGTCCGGCCGCCGCCGTCTGCTGCCGACGTCCTACCTGTACTACGGCACCCCGCGGGAGGGTTCGGCGCGCGGCGTGCGCGCCGACTCCAACGGCGCCGCGGCGGGCAGCAGCCTGGAGGACGCGATCCTGCAGGGTGCGCTCGAGCTCGTCGAGCGCGACGCCGTCGCGCTGTGGTGGTACAACCGCACGCCGGTGCCGGGCGTCGACCTCGCGTCCTTCGCCGATCCGTGGCTGGCGGAGATGTCCGGGAACTACAGGGCGATCGGCCGCGAGCTGTGGGTCCTCGACGTCACCTCGGACCTGGGGATCCCGGCGATCGCCGCGCTGTCCCGGCGGACCGACAGCCCGCACGAGGAAATCATGCTCGGCTTCGGCGCGCACCTCGACCCGCGGATCGCGGTGCGCCGCGCGGTGACCGAGCTCAACCAGATGCTGCCCGTCGTGCGGGCCGCAGGCCACGGCCTCGACGACCCGGACGCGTGCCGCTGGCTCGCCCACGCCACCGTCGCGAACCAGCCGTACCTGCGGCCCGCGGCGGGACAGCGGATGCGCACCGCGGGGGACTTCCCGTTCGTCAGCCGGGCCGACGTCCGCGACGACATCGAGGCACTGGGCCGGGTGTTCGGCCGCGCCGGGCTGGAACTGCTGGTGCTCGACCAGACCCGGCCGGACGTCGGGATCCCGGTGGCCAAGGTGCTCGTGCCGGGGCTCCGGCCGTTCTGGGCCCGGTTCGCGCCGGGCCGGCTGTTCGACGTCCCGGTCCGGATGGGCAGGCTCGACGCGCCGACCCCGTACGAGCGGCTCAACCCGTTCCCGATGTTCCTGTGAGGGTGCCCCCCGGCGCCGGTTGTTTCGCTTGAGGAGTTGGCCGTGTTTGCTGACCGCCCGGAGGGGACCCCGGAGACCGTCCGGCTCTGGTCCCTCACCGAAGACACCTTGCTGGAGGCGGGCGACGACGACACGGTCGTCGCGATCACCTGGTGGGGCGAGTACGAGCTGGCGGGCGTCCCCGAGCCGGTCCGCGAGTCGCTGAGCCGGATGGTGCTCGGCCCGGTGTCGATGGGCAACCTCGCGTCTTCGGCGAGCGGGGGCGCCGAAGCCTGGGCGGGCGTGCTGCGCAAGGTCCTCCACCGGCTGTCCGGCTCGGTCGTGCACTCGCTGGCGCTCAACGACGGCCGCGGGCCGGTGCTGTCGGCGATCCCGATGACGCAGTCACCGGTCTTCCCGACCGATCCGGTGCCACCCGGACGGCTGATCAAGCTTTCGCGGTTCTCGGCGATGCGCCCCGACGACGGCGACCTGCTGCTCGAATCGCCCCGCGCCCGGTACCGGGTCGCGCTGTTGCGGCCGCCCGCGGTGACCGTGGCGTCGTCGCTGGCCGGTCCGGTCACGGTCGCGCAGGTGGCCGAGGCCACCGGGCTGGCCGAGCCGCTCGTCGCGGACGTCGTGGCGTTCCTGGTGGCCGCGGGCGTGGTGCTGGTGGCCGACGACTGGGCGGCGTTCGCCGAAGACACCGACGCCGAACTGGCCGTCTGGTCGCCCCAGGACCTGATGTTCCACGCCCGCAGCCGGACGTGGCAGAAGGGCCCGCCGCCGGATCCGGAGGCGCGCCGGGCGGGCACCGAACCGCCGGTGGTCAAGCAGATCACCGCCGGTCCGACCTTCCCGCTGCACCGCCCCGACCAGGCGGTGATCGAGGCGACCGATCCGACGCTGGCCACACTCCTCGAACACGACCACCGGTGCCCCGGGGTTACCGAGCGCGCGTTGTCCGCCGAGCAGGTCGGCGAGCTGCTCTACCGCGCGGCGCGGGTGAAGTCGATCGGGCCCGCCTACCTGCCCGGCGGCCCCGGCCACGAGGCGTCCCAGCGGCCGTACTTCAGCGTCGCGTGCCTGTACGAGCTCGAAATCTACGTCGGGATCAACCGCTGCGCGGGCCTGCCGCGCGGGATCTACCACTACGACCCGCTGTGGCACACGCTGACTTTGATCAACGACGACATGGGCGTCCTCGACGGCATGCTCGACCTGGCGATGATCGGCGCCGGCAGCCACCGCAGGCCCTCGGTGCTGCTGACGATGACCGCGCGGATGTCGCGGATCGCCTGGGTGCTCGGCAGTGCCGCGTACGCGACGACGCTGGTGCACGTGGGGGCCCTGCAGCAGGTCCTCTACCTCGCCGCAAAGGCGATGGGACTGACCGCGCACGCCGTGCCGGTCGATGCGGGCGACCGCGTCGACCGCTCGCTGAAGCTGGAGTGGCCTGCGGAGGTGAGCGTCGGCGAGTGCGTCCTCGACTTCCCGGTTGCCCGGTAGCGCACGATCGGCCTGTTACCTTGGTAGTACTGGGGACACGGGGGGTATGCGGGAGGGGCCGTGATTCGGCCGGTGCGCATTCGCGGTACGGGAGT
Source organism: Amycolatopsis sp. NPDC058278 (assembly GCF_042881395.1). Lineage (NCBI taxonomy): Bacteria > Bacillati > Actinomycetota > Actinomycetes > Pseudonocardiales > Pseudonocardiaceae > Amycolatopsis > Amycolatopsis sp. NPDC058278. The sequence continues at coordinate 14,199 of NZ_JBHVXZ010000059.1, forward strand.
CCAGCGACAGGCCAGCGGGCAGTCTCCTGCTCGGCTGGAGCAGGAGCGGCCGGGGGTCCGGGCGCTCGTGTTCGGCGCGCAGCCTGCCGCTGTCACCGGGGTCGCCCTGCTGGCGTTCCTGCCCGTGCTCACCGCCCGGGAGTCCTGGCTGGACCGGCTGGCCGCGCTGGCCTGCCTGGCGGCCCTCGCGGGCGGGCACGTCATCTGGTTCGCGCACGGCCGGGCCGGCCACCGGGCCGTGGTCCTTGCCTCCCAGGCCGTGCTGGGTTTCGTGCCACTGCTGCAGTTCGGCGCCCAGTGGAGCCCGGCGAGCGGGTTCTTCGCCGGCGGGCTGCTGCTGGCGTTCCCCCCGTCCAGGGGGGTGCCCGCCGCGCTGCTGGCGTGCGCCGCGGCCGGGCTCGGCTCGGCGTGGCCCGGCGGCTCGGTGCACGCGGGCGTGGCCGGTGCGGTGACCGCCGGGGTCGCTGCCCTGACCCTGTTCGGGCTCGGCACGTCCGCGCGGCTGGTGGCCGAGCGGGACGCGGAAGTGCGTGAGCTGAAGCGCCAGGCCATCGCCGAAGAACGCAAGCGATTCTCCCGCGACCTCCACGATCTGCTGGGACTGAGCCTTTCGGCGATCACCCTCAAGGGTGAACTCGTCGATCGTTTGATGCCCGCCCGGCCCGCGCAGGCGAAGGATGAGCTGGCCGAGCTGCTGGTGATGTCGCGGCGCGCGCTGGCCGACGTCCGCACGATCGCCGCGGGTTACCGCGAACTGTCGCTCGAGAAGGAGTGCCGGGCCGCGGCCGACGTGCTGAGTGCGGCCGGGACCCGCGTGACGGTGGCCCGCTCCGGCGTCGACGACCTGCCGCCGCGGGTGGCCACCACGCTGGCGACGGCGCTGCGCGAAGGCGTCACGAACGTGGTGCGCCACAGCACCGCGAGCTGGTGCGCGTTCTCGGTGAGCACCGAGGACGGGACGGCGTGGCTGGAGATCGTCAACGACGGGGCGGCCGGCCCGGCCGGCGGCGGCGCGGACTCGGGTGCGGGGCTGCGCAACCTCCGCGACCGCATCAACGTCCTCAACGGCACGTTGACGACCGAAGCGGGGCCCGACGGTACCCATCGGCTGCTGGTGGCGATCCCGCTGGGGCACGCCGCCTCATAGCCGGGTAACCGCTTTCCCGCTGCTCGCGCGGGAAAGCGATCAGGAAAAGCTGATCAGAGCCATTCCGCGTCGGTGGCGATGCGGATGGCGTGGACCCGGTTGCGCGCGTTGAGCTTCGTCACGACGGAAGCCAGGTAGTTGCGGACCGTGCCGGCCGAGAGGAACAGCTCGGAGGCGATGTCGGAGACCGTGCGCCCCTTCGCGGCCAGGCCCAGGATTTCGACCTCGCGCGGGGTGAGGGGGCAGTCGTCGGTTTCCCAGGCGGCCAGGGCCAGTTCGCTGTCGATGACCCGGCGGCCGATGGCGACCGACCGAACGGCGTTCGCGAGCTTGTCCGACGGCGCGTCCTTCAGCAGGAAGCCGTTCACCTTGGCGTCCAGCGCCCGGCGCACTGTGCCCGGGCGCCCGAGGCTGGTGAGGATGAGCGTGTGGCAGCCGGGAAGGCTTTCGTGGATTTCGATCGCGGCGGACAGCCCGTCCTTGCCCGGCAGGTCGATGTCGATGACCGCGACGTCGGGCTGGGCCGCCTTCGCCGCCGGGAGGATCTGGTCGCCCGAGGACACCTCAGCCACCACTTCGATGTCGGATTCGAGGTTCAGGAGGGCGACTAGGGCGCCGCGGACCATGTGCATGTCCTCGGCCAGCAATACTTTGATCACGACGGTACCTCGCACCCCAGTCCGGCGACTCCGAACGGCAATTGTACGCCACAACGCCGCGGTGCCGGTGTTTCGCGCGAGCGCGACCGCCGCAATACCGGATTTTCCCGGTCGCTACCCCGGTTCCGCCGGTGCGGGCAATCCTGCCGTCAATGCCGATCGATGGGCCGAATGGCTGCGGGTGATCCCGGACAGGGTGAATCCGCCGCCCGTGGATTAACGGACGACGGATTCGGTGCGGGTCTTTTGCACGCTCAGCTCGCCAGCGGGCGGGCGACCGCGGCCGGGCGCAGGTCGGGCAGCGCCAGCAGGACGGGCGGGTCGAAACCGTGCCGCGGGCGCAGCCGGACGTCGGCCAGGCTCGCCGTGACACCGCGGTGGATGGTCACCGGGCCGGTGAGGCCGGTGAACGGCCGCAGCCCGTGGTTGTCGAGCGGAGTGGTCCCGTAGGCGTGCGTCAGCACGTACCACGAGCCCTGCGGGACGTCGGCCAGCGCGTACGGCCCCGGCCCCGGCAGGATCGCGTACCGGGCCGGTGCGCCCTCGGCGATCCGGGCGGCGAAGAGCCCGACGAACACCGGGCCGACGTCGGCGGGGCAGGACACGCGCAGCTGCCCGCGCACGGTGGCCCCGGAACCCGGCTGGACCTGCCGGTCGGCGAGCCGCGGCGCCGCGCCGCGGAGCTGGCGGTAGCCGGAGGGCGAGACGCCGACGCTGCCGCTGAACCGGGCACTGAACGTGCCGACGCTGTTGTAGCCGACCTGGTGGCTGATGTCGGCCACGGAGATCACGGTCGTGGTGAGCAGGCGCTTGGCCTCCGCCAGCCGCAGGGCCGACAGGAACCGGCCCGGCGACAGCCCGGTGACCCGCAGGAACACCCGGGTGAAGTGGAACTTGCTGAACATGGCCGCACGGGCGAGGTCGTCGATCGTGAGCCGCTCGCCCAGGTTGTCCCGCATGGTCACGATGGCGCGTGCCACGGCTTGCCGGACGATCTCATCCATGGTGGCCGTCCCCTCCGGTCGACGGTGTGGAATTTGATTCCGGCTAAGACTGTAGGTCTGCGAGCGTCTACTTCTTAAGTGCTCTGTGCACCGGCGCGGATGGATTTCACCGATGGTCGACATGCGTTTTGCATATGCCTGTTTTGGCCGGGTGCCGGCCGGGTACCCCCGCATGTGACGAATGCATACGGCGGTCGTCGACGGCCGCGTACCGTGGTCAGCTGATCGCGGGCGGTGACGAAAAACCGCTGTTTTCGCGTGGTTTCGCGGCTTGTTAGCCCATTCGGAGCCGATCTTCAAACCGTACGGACCATTTGTAAACCACGGCCTCATGGTGACGCGGACACTGGATGTTGTTGCAGTGCTGAGTGACGATTTACGGCAAGTGAGGTTTTCATCTTCGCCACTGGGGAGCACAAATGTCCGAGCGAGTTTCCGCGCATGTCCGTGCCATTTTCTCCGAATTGGGTATCCCGCGTGCCGACAGCGAGGCCACCGGGGGGCTCGTCATCGATCGGTTCGAGCAGTGGAGCAACCCGGCCGGCGGCCCGGCCCGCGTCTGCGCCACCACCATCACGCGCATCGACGACGTCTGGGCCGAGGCTGCCTGAGGCTGGCCAGGCCGTTGCCGCCGGTCATCGCCGGTGCGGCAAGCCGGGTAACCAATCACGGCAGGCAGGCGCCGCTTGGTGGTTTTTAACCATCGCTTTGCTTTCTTGTGGGTGCATTCCAGCGTGGTAGCGCCGAATGCTGCCCGGATGGTGCAACCGATTCGTCGAGCAGAATGCCAGAATCGACTTCTGGGGAATCGTGAGTGCGGAGGCACCCGTGATCAGAGTGCTGGTTGCCGAGGATATGCATATCGTCCGGGGAGCACTGGTGGCCCTGCTTCGGCTGGAGCCCGACATAGACGTCGTCGCGGAGGTCGCCTCCGGCCTCGAGATCCTGCCGGTCGCTCGCGCCAAGCGGGCGCAGGTGGCCATCATCGACATCGACCTGCCCGGCAAGGACGGCCTGACCGCGGCCTGCGAGCTGCACGAAGAGCTGCCGGAGTGCCGGACGGTCATCCTGACCAGCCTCGGCAGGCCGGGAACGCTGCGGCGGGCCCTCGACGCCAAGGTGGGCGGGTTCCTGCTGAAGGACGCACCGCCCGACCGGCTCGCGAACGCCGTGCGGGGCGTGCTCGCCGGCCGCCGGATGGTCGACGGCGACCTGGCGCTGGCCGCCTGGGACTCGATCGACTGCCCGCTGACCGGCCGGGAGCTCGACGTGCTGCGCTCGACGGCGCAGGGGTACCGGACGGTGGAGGTCGCCGCGCGGCTCTACTTGTCCGCGGGCACGGTCCGGAACTACCTCACGACCGTCGTCGCCAAGCTCAACGCCCGCAACCGGGTGGACGCCATTCGCATCGCCGAGGAGGCGGGCTGGTTGTGACGGGCGAATGGGCCGGGCCACGGTCGTGGTGCGGCCCTTGGTACCGAGGCACGCAGCCGGAACCGGCCGTCCGGGAAGATGACCTTGATCCCGGGTACTTCGCCATCGCCCCCGACCGGATGAGGCTGATCGCCGTGCGGGTGGTGTCGAGCGGAAGTCCGCGGTGAACGCTCCACGCCCGCAACTGGGTGAGCGCCATTCGCATCGCCGGCTGTGACGGCAAACGGGCCGGGCCACGGTGGTGGTCCGGCCCTCGCGGTCAGACCGGTACCGCCGCGCGCAGCCGGAACCGGCCGTCCGGCTCCACTCCCGCGGTGAGCTCGCCGCCGAGGTCGGCGACCCGGTGCGAAAGGTTCCCGATGCCGGTGCCGGGCGAGGTGTCGCGGGGCACCGCACGGTGGGCCTCCGGCTGCCGGGCGGCCGGCACCTCCACCGGTGCCCCGGAGTCCTCCTGCCCCACGCCGTCGTTCACGATGTCGAGGCTGACTCCGCCGTCCGTGCGGCGCAGCGCGATCTCGCAGCTTTCGACCTTGCTGTGCCTGAGCACGTTCGTGACCCCTTCGCGCAGCACGACGGCCAAGACCGTCCGCACCGGTGCCGGCAGCTCGTCGTCGAGCATGTCCATGCGTACGCGGACGTCGGCCGCGGTCAGCACCGACCGGGCCGTCCTGGACTCGCTGTCCAGCGACAGCTCTCGGTACCCGCTGGCCACGGAACGGACGTCCGACAGCGCCTGGTGCGTCAGCCCCAGCACTTCACGCAGCTCTTCCGCCGCGCGGTCCCGGTCGACCGGCAGCATCCGGGCGGTCAGCTCGCTCTTGAGGGCGATCGCCGACAGGCTCATCCCGAGCAGGTCGTGCAGGTCGCGGGCGAAGCGCAGGCGCTCCTCGGCGACCGCCATCTCGGCCAGCCGCCGCCGGGTGCTGTCCAGCTCCGCGACCAGCCGGACCAGCCAGAGCAGGCTGAACACGATCAGGCTGGCGATGATCGTGCCGGCGGTGAAGAAGATCGCGGTCTCGATGCCGAGCGCACCCACGCGCTGCATCCAGGCGTAGAAGGCGACGTTCAACGCGAAGAAGGGCCAGCCCGCCGCCGGTGGCATGACCAGCAGCGCGCTGCCGATCAGCAGGGCCGGCATGGAGACCCAGTGGTCTTGCAGCGGCAGCAGCGGCAGGTAGATCAGGCACGCCTGGACGAAGAGCATGCCGTAGCTCTGCGCCGAGCGCAGCCGGGTGGTGGGCCGGTCGAAGTAGGAGAACTGCAGCACCAGCAGGCCCACGACCGCCCCGGTGTTCACGGCGATTTCCCAGGCGTCCGTGGTGATCAGCAGCGCGTGGACGACCGCGACGAGGCCCATCAAGCCGAACACCACGGGCAGCAGCCTGCCGACCCACTTCGACTCCGCCCGCGACTGGCGACCGACGTCGTCGACCGTGGTCTCCGGTGCGGTGACCACGGGCAGCTCGACGTGCAGCCGGAACCGGCCGTCCGCGGCGGTGCCGATGTTCACCCGGCCGCCGAGTGCCTTCACCTCGTCGGGCAGCCGGGTGAGCAGCTTCCCGGATTCCGGTGGCAGGTCGCCTGCCGTCACGCCGTCGTTGACGATGTCGAGGGACACCGTGCCGTCCTGCTGGCGGACGTCGATCTCGCAGTGTTCGACATCGCTGTACCGGAGGACGTTCGTGACGCCTTCGCGCAGCACCTTGGCGAGCAGGGTCCGGGCCTGGACCGGGAGGTCGGGCTGGTCCAGGTGGACCTTGACGGCGATGTCCGAGGCCGCCAGCAGCGACTCGGCGGTCCGCGACTCCCGTGCCAGGGAAAGCTCGCGGTACCCGTGGGACACCGCACGCACGTCGGTGAGCGTGCGCTGCGCGGTCGCGGCGATCTCGGCCAGTTCGGCTTTGGTGTCTTCCACCGACTTCCGCAGGAGGCGGGACGCGAGCTCGCCCTTGAGTGCGATTTCGGACAGGCTGATGCCGAGCAGGTCGTGCAGGTCGCGGGCGAAGGCCAGCCGTTGCTCGGCGACCGCGTGCCGGGCGAGCTCGGTGCGGGCCCGGTGGAGCTCGCTGATCATCCGGACCAGGCGGGCGAGCAGGTAGAAGACCAGGCCGTACAAGACCGTCGCGACGGCCGTGTAGACGGTGGCCAGCGGGGTGTCGTACCGGCTGTAGAGCCAGGTGACGGTGCCGGTGACGAGCGCGAGCAACGGCCAGGCCAGCAGGGGGCGCAGCGTCAGCAGCCCGCTGGCGGCGACGAAGGTCGGCATCGCCAGCCACGGCGCGCCGAAGGTCAGGACGGGGACGTAGGCCAGCAGCGCCAGGACGACCAGCAGCACCCGGCTCGTCGTCGAGTGCAGGCGGGTGGTGGGCCGGCTGAAGTGCAACAGCTGGATCGCCAGGATGGCGGTCGCCGCCGCGATGCCGTAGGCGCCGGTGACCAGACCCACCGGCGTCGTCAGGATCGCGCTGTACGCGCCGGTCACGCAGAAACCCACGATGACCACGGTGATGACGGCGCCGGCCAGCCGGGAAGCCAGCCGTGGGCGCCGGTCGAACCCGGTGGTTCCGAGGGGTTCCGCGGTCGCGGACAGCTCCGCGGGAGGTTCGAGGGCTGCGACCGGAGACATCAGTGTCGACCTCCTGGTGTCTCGACGGGTGACCGGGCGCCCCAGGTGGCCCGGCCAACGTGTGCGTGGCGATCCTAACTCACCCCAGACCCGATGCCGTGGCTCGAAAAACCGGGAAACCCCGGTCTGGCCACGCGGAATCGACCGGCATGTCGGTGAAAGAAGCGAAATCAGCAGTGGCCGGCTCCTGGCCGGAAGCGGCCGGGGACACCGGGCAGGCTCAGGAAGTCCAGCCGGGTCGGCGCGACCGGTCCGGTGTGCACGGCGAAACCGGGCTCGTGGCTGAAGAAATCGAGCCGGCCTCGGCGAACGCGCTGCCCGCGGCCGAGTGTGCAGGCAGGCCACGGCCGAAGTGCCTGCGGTACCGCTCGAACTTCGCGTAGGGCGCGCCGGAGACGAGCACCAGGCGCACCCCGGGATCGTGCACCGCCGGGCGCGGCTTGCCGTCGAAGAGCTCGCTCGGCGAAACCGGTCCGCGCGGGCCTTCGAACAGGTACGCGGACCCGGCGACGACACGGGGGCGGTCGAGTTCCGGCACGGTCAGCTCCGTCATGACCGGCCTCCTGGCTGTGGTCCCCTGCGGATTGTGGGCCGGGGGGCGGGGGACGGGGGACGGCCCGGGAACCGCAAGCTGGGAGACACGCGGGGCCGCCGTGCCGGTGCGCGCCGCCGACCCTAGGCTCTGCCCATGGCACGCTATTTCGACCTGCACCCGGAAAACCCCCAGAAGCGGGCGCTCGGCCAGGTCGTCGAGATCCTCCGCGCCGACGGGCTGATCGCCTACCCGACCGATTCGTGCTTCGCGCTCGGGTGCCGTCCGGGCAACCGGGACGGGCTGGACCGGATCCGCGCGATCCGCAAGCTCGACCACCGGCACCACTTCACCCTGGTGTGCCAGGATTTCGCCCAGCTGGGGCAGTTCGTCCACATCGACAACGCGGTGTTCCGCGCGATCAAGGCGGCGACCCCGGGCAGCTACACCTTCATCCTGCCGGCGACCAAGGAAGTGCCGCGGCGGTTGATGCACGAGAAGAAGAAGACGGTCGGCGTGCGCATTCCGGACCACCGCGTCACCCAGGCGCTGCTGGCCGAGCTGGGCGAGCCGCTGCTGTCGAGCACGCTGCTGCTGCCCGGGTCCGGCGAGCCGATGACCCAGGGCTGGGAGATCAAGGAAGAACTGGACCACCAGCTGGAAGCGGTGCTCGACTCCGGCGACTGCGGAGTCGAGCCGACGACCGTCATCGACTTCTCTTCCGGCGAGGCCGAGGTGCTGCGCGTCGGCGCGGGCGACCCTGCGCCGTTCGAGTGACGCTCAGCGCTCCAGCAGCTCCAGCCACCGGGCGGTGCGCCGGCCGGCGAAGTCCAGTGCGAGGTCTTCGGCGAAGCGGCGGCCGGTCACCAGGAGGCAGAAGTCCTCGGCCGGCCCGGTGACGCGATCGGTGGCGTCCTCCGGCCCGAAGTCCCACCGCGTCCCCGAGGGGGCGACCAGCTCGAATCGGAACGGCGCGGCCGGCGGCTGCTCCTGCTGCCGCAGGTAGGCGCGGTCCCGGGTGCGGACGCCGTAGTAGGCGACGTGCCCGATCGTGTCGTCGCGCCGGGGGCGGACGCCGAACGTGTCGGCGATGTCCTGTCCGGCGGCGAAGATCTCGGTCAGCACCGCGGCGGCGAGCACGGACGGGCGGAGCGGGCCGTCGCTCCACGGCAGCTGCGGCTCCGGCGGGGCCGCGGCGAGCAGGGCGTTGGCCTTCCGCTGCTCGATCAGCCACATCAGGATCGCCTCGTCGAGCGAGTCGTAGGAGATCTGCGGGGTCACGCCGAACACGTCCGGGTTCTCGACGCTGAGCCGGACCAGCCGCGCGGTCGACGTCAGCCGGGCGAAGTGCCCGGTGAGGTCGGAGCCGCGGCCGTGCCGCTCAGCCAGCTCGGCCAGCGCCTCGGTCTGGGCCTGCAAGTCCGTGAACACGTCGGCCATCGGTGTCGACCTCCTGGTCCGGGTAACCGGGACTGCCCGGGTCCAGGCTGGCAGGCGCGCCCGTGCCCGCTCCACTCCGCGGTTGCGGCCGACGTTATGTTGGTGCCGCGCGCTCGGCGAGGGCGGCCGAAGGGAGACCGGACGTGAAGTACCTGCTGGCGATGTACCTGAACCCCGACGTGATGGCGAAGCTGTCCGAGCAGGACATGGACGCGATCATGACCGGGCACCAGGAGTTCATCCGGACGATCCGGGAGTCCGGCGAGATGATCAGCACGCAGGCGCTGGGCGCGGTCGCCGACAGCAGCGTCGTGCGGGTGCGCGGCGGCCTGCCGGCGGTCACCGACGGGCCGTTCCTGGAGTCGAAGGAGTTCCTCGCCGGCTACTACCTCGTCGAGTGCGCGAGCAAGGAGCGCGCGGTCGAGCTCGCCGCGATGATCCCGGACGCCGCCGTCGAAGGTCTCGGCATCGAGGTGCGCGAGGTCGTCTTCTTCGCCGACGCCGAAACCGAAGTCCCCATGGCGTGACCGGAGTCGCCGAGGTCCTGCGCCCGCTCGTGCCGCAGGTGCTGGGCGCGCTGGTGCGCCGGTACGGCCAGTTCGACGCGTGCGAGGACGCGGTCGCCGACGCCCTGCTCGCGGCGAGCGAGCAGTGGCCCGCCGAGGGCGTCCCGGACAACCCGCGCGGCTGGCTGATCACGGTCGCCACCCGGCGGCTCACCGACCACTGGCGCAGCGAAAGCGCGCGACGGCGGCGGGAGGAGTCGGTCGCCCTGCGGGAGCCGCCGCCGGTCGTCCCCGGGCCCGGCCAGGACCAGGCCCCGGACTCCGACGACACGCTGTCGCTGCTGTTCCTGTGCTGCCACCCCGCCATCTCGCCGCCTTCGCAGGTCGCGCTGACGCTGCGCGCGGTCGGCGGCCTGACCACGGCGCAGATCGCGAGCGCTTTCCTGGTGCCCGAGGCGACCATGACGCGGCGCATCACCCGCGCGAAGGAGAGCATCGCCGCCGCCGGCTCGACCTTCAGCGAGCCCTCGGCGGCGGACTTCCCGGAGCGGCTGCGCGTGGTGCTGCAGGTGCTCTACCTGATCTTCAACGAGGGGTACACCGCCACTTCCGGCCAGCACCTCCAGCGCCTGGAGCTGACCGCGGAAGCCATCCGGCTGGCGCGCGCCGTGCACGCGCTCCTGCCCGGGGACGGCGAGGTCGCCGGGTTGCTCGCCCTGATGCTGCTGACCGAGGCCCGCCGTGACGCGCGGATCGGCGACCGCGGCGAACTCGTCCCCCTGCCGGAGCAGGACCGCGGCCGCTGGGACACCGCGCTGATCGACGAGGGAGAGGCGCTGATCGACGCGGTGCTCGGCCGCACCGCGCTCGGGCCGTACCAGGTGCAGGCCGCGATCGCCGCGCTGCACGACCGGGCGCCGAGCGCCGAGGCCACCGACTGGCCGCAGATCGTCGAGCTGTACGAGCTGCTCCGGACGTTCATGCCGGGGCCGGTGGTCACGCTGAACCAGGCGGTCGCCGTCGCCCAGGTCGCCGGCCCCGACCAGGGGCTGGCCCTGCTGGACACGGTCGACGCCGGCCTCGACCTCGGCCGCCGGGCGGACGCGGTCCGGGCGCACCTGCTGGAGCTGCGCGGTGACCGGGCCGCGGCCCGGGACCACTACCTCCGCGCGGCGGAGCGGACGCCGAGCCTGCCCGAACGCCGCTACCTCATGGACCGGGCCGGGCGGCTCGTCCCCGAGGAGGACGGCGCCCGGCCCTGATCCGGCGCGATCAGCGCACCACGATGCCCGTCGGCGGCTCCGGCGCCGCGGGAACGTGGAACAGCTGCGCGAACAGCTGGAGGTCGGCGACCTCGCCCTCGATCGCCAGCCGGCCGCCGCGCACGGCCTCGGCGGCCGTGACCGTGCCGCTCATCAGGTCCAGCAGCGCGGCGGCGTGGTCGGCCTTGATGATCAGGTCCGCACCCGACAGGCGGCCTTCGCCGACCTTGGCCACGCCGTCCTCGACCAGCGCGTGGACGATCATCTGGTCGCCGTAGCGGATCTCGTAGGTCACCTGGACGCCTTCGGCCACCTCGGGCCGGAAAGTGGTGTACAGCGAGAGAATCGCCGAGTCCAGGGTCAGGATGTCGCCGGGCTTCGGCTGGTGCAGGGACCGCGCGCCCCACAGGCCGAGGTCGAGCAGGACCTGGTCGAGTTCGCTGCCGTATTGGGTCAGCTCGTAGACGACGCCGGCATTCAGTTCCCCGCGCACGCGGCGGCGGACCACGCCGGCCGCCTCGAGCTCGTTGAGCCGCGCGGAAAGGATGCTCGACGGGATCTTCGGCAGCCCGGCCTGCAGTTCGTCGTAGCGCTTGGGCCCGAGCACGAGGTCACGCACGACGAGCAGCGACCAGCGCTCCCCGACGATCTCGAGCGCGCGGGCGAGCCCGCAGAACTGGCCGTAGGCGCGGGTGTGGGTCGTGGGCATGAGCGGTCCTCTTCCTTCGTGCGGTGGAACAGTCGGATCAGCGGTGGTCGCCTTCGGAAATCAGGTCGCGGTGCAGCAGCTGCAGCTCGTCGCAGGGTTCGACGCCGAGCTCACCGGCGAGCCGGGAGCGCAGGCCGCGGTATACCGTCATCGCGTCGGAGCGCCGGCCGCTGCGGCCGAGCGCGCGCATCAGCTGGCCGTGCAGGGCTTCGTCGAGCGGGCTGTGCGTCGCGAGGCCGCGCAGTTCGCCGATCAGTTCGCGGTGGTGGCCACCGGCGATCTCGGCTTCGATGCGCAGGTGCAGAATGTTCCGCCGCTGCTCGACCAGCTCGGTGCAGTAGGCCGAAAGGACCGGGCCGCAGTGCAGGTTGGCCAGCGGCGCGCCGGACCACAGGTCGAGGGCGCTGCGGTAGCTGCCGGCCGCGCCGGCGTGGTCACCGGCCGCGCGCCGGCTGTTGCCGAGGTGCTGGAACACCGCGAAGTCGTGCACGTCCACCTGGGCGGGCTCGATGTGCAGGGCGTACCCGGACTGGCGCGTGGTCAGCATCTTGTCCGCGTCTTCGGCGAGATGCTGATCGGTGATGCACCGCCGGAGGTGGTAGACGTAGGTGTGCAGCGTCGTGCGGACGGTACGCGGCGGGTTGTCCGACCACAGCTCTTGGATCAGCGTGTCGATGTGCACCATCCGGCCGGGCCGCGTCACCAGCACCGCAAGCAGCTGTAGGACCTTCGGCGTCTTGGGTGCGTGATCGACGCCGTCGCGCAGGACCTCCAGCGGGCCGAGAACGTTGAACCGCACCTCGTCTTCGCCGGTGCCGCGCGATCCGTCCCCTCGCCGTTCGTCGGAGTACATGGCAGGCCTCCTGCATCTCAAAGTTCCTCGCGATCCCCAGTTCACGCCTCGCGGGTCAGTGGAAGGCCGAACTCCGGGCTCCTATCCGAATGTGACAGACGCGGCCGGGCACAGCCAGTGACCCGCCCACCGGACTCGCGGGAGCTTTTCCTTGGGGAACCAGGTGTTCCGCACGTCCTCCGAGTGCGAAGCGCACCCCGGTGCCCACGGCGGACCAGCACCGCGCCGCCGGGACGGTTCCCCGCAAAGGCCCAGAGCTGAACACGGAAGGACCAACGGACCCCTTCGTGTGATGCGGTGCGCACGGCCGGCGATGTGCGTTCCGCATCCCGGGTCCGGGTGTTCCGCCCGGATCGGACGGGTCCGGCGTCCGTGGCCCGGGAATTCCGGCGAAATCCCTCCAGGGCTCGTCGATCGTCCCGCAACCCGATTCGTCTTCGCTGGCGCGAGGAGAACCAAACGACGGGGAATTCGAGATTGGACTGATTGATGTTGCGTTCGATTGCGGCTGTCGGCCACGACAGCGGGTTCGACGAGCCGGGGCGGCGCCCACCGGCCTGGGACCGTACCGAACCGGTGATCCGCCCGGCCGTGCTCACGGCGATCAAGCTCATCCAGGATCGGTACTTCGAGCCGCTCACGCTCGCCGAGCTGGCGTCCGAGGTGTTCATCAGCAGATTCCACTTCTCCCGGATGTTCGCCGAAACCACCGGGGTCACCCCGGGGCGGTTCCTGACCGCGGTCCGGCTCTTCGAAGCGAAGCGGTTGCTCCTGACGACCTCGCTCAACGTGTCCGACATCGTCTGCAGCGTCGGCTACAGCAGCATCGGCACCTTCACCAGCCGGTTCTCCCGCGCGGTCGGGATGACGCCGACGCAGTACCGCGAACCACAGGTGGCCGAGCTGCTCGTGGCGATCTCCCCGCACTACCAACGGGTTCCGCCGCTGACCGCGCTGCGGGCCGCCGGCCGCAGCTGCGCTTCCCTGCGCGCCGGTACCGGAACGCTTTCGATGCAGCTCGACCTGCCGGCCGGCCTGCCCGCCGCCGACGTGCTCGTCGGCCTCTTCGCCGATCCGGTGCCGCAGTGCGGTCCAGTCGCGTTCAGCGGTGCGGCCGCGATGACCTCCGGCGAGCTCCGCCTGACCGGGGTCCCGGCCGGCAACTGGACCGCGATCGCCGTCGCCCGGCACCGGATGGCCGGCACCACCGGTTCGTGGTTCTCCATCGGGTACTCGACCGCCCAGGTCGGCGCCCAGGGACTGTCCACCGGCCGGGTCGAGCTGCGTCCGCCGGCCCCGACCGACGCACCGATCGCGATCACCCTGGCTTCGCGCCAGTCCCCGTTCAGCCAGCGGATGCTGGCGACCCAGCGCCCCGCCCTGCGCGCCGTGGCCTGAGAACCCTCCGACCGAAGGATTCCCCTCATGTCCTCTTTCATCGGCGTCCTGCGGAAGCAGTTGCTCGCGCCGTCGTTCGCGTCGGTCGGGTTCGCCGGCCGGAAGTTCCCCGTCACCCACACCGACGCCACGGCCCGGCTGGAGGCGGTGCCGCAGGCGGTGGTGTGCGGGTTCGAATGGGCGATCGAAGGCGCTTCCCAGTGGGAAATCGAGCGGCGGCTCGCGCTCATCGAGCCCGAGCAACGCGGCTTCGCCTACGAAGGCGCCACGATGGGCTACACCATCCTCGACGCCATGCCCGGCGGCGGCCGCGACCGCACCCGCGAACTGCTGGAAGGGCCGGGCCGCCCGCACATCTTCCTGACCTACATCGGGATCGGCTTCGCGATGGCGCGGCTGCCGCGTCCACTGTGGAAGAACATCCTGCCCGAGCTGACCGGGGTGGCCTACCACCCGGTGATGAGCTGGCTGGCCGTCGACGGCTACGGCTTCGACCGCGCCTACTTCGACACCCAGCGCTGGGTGGACGAGCAGGCCGCGCCGGAACCCTACCCGTGGGCGGGGCGGCCGGAGTACTTCGCGCGGGCGTTCGACCAGGGCGTCGGGCGGGCGCTGTGGTTCATCAACGGCGGCGTGCCGTCGGCCGTGGCCGAGGCCGTCGGCCGGTTCGCCGAGCCGCGGCGGGCGGATCTCTGGAGCGGCGTCGGGCTGGCGGCGACCTTCGCCGGCGGCACCGACCAAGCCGGGTACGGGCAGCTGCGCCGGGCGGCGGGCGAGTACTTCGCCGAGCTGGCGCTCGGGGTCGTGTTCGCCGTCAAGGCCCGGACCTATTCGGGTCACGTGCCGGCGCACACGCACCTGGCCGCCGGCGTGCTCGTCAACCTGTCGGTGCAGGGCGCGCAGACCATCGCGGACCGCACCGAGGCCGCCGACGGCGACGACGGTCCCGAGCCGCCCTACGAGCTGTGGCGCGAACGGATCCGGCGGGAATTTCGCGACGCGCTGGGCCGGCTGGCCGGCTGATCATCCCGGCGCACGTCCGGAGTAGAGCGCTGACCAGCGGATCTGTGACCGTAGAACGAAGAAATGAACCGTCCTATCCGACCCTAAGGGGGAGAGTGCGTTGGGCAATGGTTGGCGCACGCTGAGACGTCGCATCCTCACACCGAACGTCTCGGAAACCTTGCTGGAGAAGCGGGGCTTCCACCGGAAGAGCCCAGCCGCTCAGGAACGGCTCGAGACGGTCGGGGAGAAGTTCCTCCTCGGCTACGCGCATGCCGTCGAAGCGAAGTCGGTCGAGCAGGCCGAAGAATGGCTCGAGCGCATTCCGACGCAGTTCCGCGGCTTCGCCTACGAAGGGGCCGGAATGGGGTACGGCGTCCTCGACGGGCTGCCGTTCGGCAAGAGCACGAACATCGCCGAGTTCCTGGCCGGCCCCGGCGAGAAGCACGACTACATCATCTACGTCGGGGTCGGCTGGGCCATGTGCCGGCTCCCCCGGTTCGCGTGGCCGAAGGCGTCGGCCTTCGACCCGCTGCTGCGCTGGCTGGTGCTCGACGGGTACGGCTTCCACCAGGCGTACTTCAAGACCGACTCCTACATCCGGAACCAGTACCAGGAGCGCGGCTTCTCCTGGCCCGACCGGCGCTACGACGGCTACGCGCTGCGGGCCATCGACCAGGGCATCGGCCGGGCACTGTGGTTCATCTGCGGTACCGACGTCGCGCTGGTGGCCAAGACGATCGAGGAGTTCCCCGAATCGCGCCACGGCGACCTGTACGCCGGGGTGGGGCTGGCCTCGACCTACGCCTGCGGCGTCACCGCCGACGAGCTGGCGGAACTGGTCGACCGGGCCGGGATACACCACGGGCAGCTGGCACAGGGGAGCGCCTTCGCCGCCGAGTGCCGGGTGCGTTCGGGCCTGATGATCCCGGAAACCGAGATGGCGGCCCGGGCGATCTGCGGCGTGTCCGCCGAACGCGCCGCGGCCATCACCCAAGAGGTCCGGCCGGCCGTGGTCGTCGACGGCGACGACGTCCCGGCCTTCGAAACCTGGCGGCAGCGGATCGCCGAAGAAGTGCTGACCCACGGAGGGAAGAACAAATGACCGCGACCTTCGGCTGGCTGCGCAGGCAGCTGGCGGGCATCGTGGCGCTGGCGCTGATCCTCGGCCTGTTCCTGGTCGCGCGGTTGCCCAGTGTCTCGGCCGCCGAACAGGACCAGATGGCGGAGAAGTTCCACTTCACCCCGATGACGATCGCGCTGCCCGCGGCGGCGAAGTCGCAGTCGATCCGGACGGTGAACAAGGAGTACGAGAAGATCGCCGCCTGGATCTCCTCGGTCGGCGCCGCGATCGCCATCAACGACATCAGCGGCAGCGGCAAGCCCAACGACCTGTGCCTGGTCGACCCGCGCAGCGACCAGGTCGTCATCACGCCGACGCCGGACTCCGGCCCGCGCTACGCCCCCTTCGCGCTCGACCCGGCGCCGGCGCTGCCGACGTGGGACTACATGGCGCCGATGGGCTGCGTCCCCGGTGACTACAACGAGGACGGCCGCACCGACGTCCTGGCCTACTACTGGGGCCGCACCCCGGTGCTGTTCCTGCAGAAGGCCACCGCCACCAAGTTCGACGCCTCGGCGTTCCAGCCGACCGAGCTGGTGCCGGGCGACAACCGCGGCCCGGACGGCAAGTACACCGGCCCGCTGTGGAACACCGACTCCGTCACCATCGGCGACTTCGACGGCGACGGTCACGTCGACGTCTTCGTCGGGAACTACTTCCCGGACAGCCGGGTGCTGGACCCGAACGCCGACGGCGGCATCACGCTGAACCAGTCGATGTCGCACGCGGTGAACTCGGGCGCCAAGTACATCTTCCGCTGGACCGGCGCCACCTCCGGCGCGCACCCGAGCACCCGGTTCGCCGACGCTTCCCAGGGCATCCCGGAAGACGCGCGCCTCGGCTGGACGCTGGCTTCCAGTGCCACCGACGTCGACGGCGACAACCTGCCCGAGCTCTACATCGCCAACGACTTCGGGCACGACCACTTCCTGTACAACAAGTCGACCCCGGGCCACATCGAGCTCGCCGAGGTCACCGGGGTCCGCGGGATCGCCGACCCGAAGTCGAAGGTGCTGGGCCACGACTCCTTCAAGGGGATGGGCGTCGACTTCGCCGACCTGAACCACGACGGTCTCTACGACCTGTTCGTCAGCAACATCGCGACGTCGTGGGGCATCGAAGAGTCGAACTTCCAGTTCATGAACGAGGCCAAGGACAACGCGGACCTGACCAGGCAGTTCAAGGACGGCGTCGCGCCGTTCCACGACGACAGCGCCGAGATGCGCACGGCGTGGTCCGGCTGGGGCTGGGACGTCAAGATCCAGGACTTCAACAACAGCGGTGACAACCAGATCGCGCAGGCGACCGGGTTCGTCAAGGGCCAGGTCAACCGTTGGCCGAACCTGCAGGAAATCGCCACCGCCCACGACGGCATGCTGTCGAACCCGATGTGGTGGCCGAACGCCCGCGCCGGTGACGACATCGGTGGTGACCAGACACTGCACTTCTACGTGAAGGGCCCGGACGGCCGGTACGCCGACCTCGCGTCGAAGCTCGGCCTGGCGGTGCCGGTGCCCACCCGCGGTATCGCCGTCGGCGACACCGACTCCGACGGCCTGCCCGAGTTCGCCGTGGCGCGGCAGTGGGAGCAGCCGATCTTCTACCACAACGACAGCCCGAACCCCGGCAAGTACCTGCAGCTGAAGCTGACCACCGACGCCCCGGTGGCGCCCGGCCCGCTGCCCGCGGCCGGCGTGCCGGCGATCGGCGCCCAGGTCACGGTGACCACCTCGGACGGCAAGAAGTACCTCGGCCGGGTCGACGGCAGCAGCGGGGAGGCCGGCCGGCGCAGCTTCGACGTCCAGATCGGCCTCGGGCACGACGTCACCGGCCCGCTCGACGTGCACCTGCAGTGGCGGGACCGGACCGGGCAGCTGCGGACGCAGGACCTGAAGCTGCAACCCGGCTGCCACATGTACCAGCTCGGCTCCACGGCGAAGGAAGCGATGTGACATGGCCACCCCGACCCTGACCAAAGTGGACAGCGCGCCACCGAAGCGGACCAACAAGGTCATCACCGCGCTGCGGCGGTTCGCGATCTCGATCACGATCTTCAACATCGTCGGCTACACCGTGCTCGGCTTCGAGCAGCCGTGGCTGTACCCGTTCGTCGCGCTGGCGACCGCGTACACCACGGAGATCGTCCTCGAGATCATCAACGCCCGGGTGACCCACCGCGACGTCCGGTTCCGGGGCGCCGGGTTCAAGGGACTGATGGAGTTCCTCCTGCCGGCGCACATCACCGGCCTCGCCCTCAACATGCTGACCTACGTCAACGACCAGATCCTGGTGATGATGTTCGGGGTCGCCGTCGCGGTCGGCACCAAGTGGATCCTGCAGGCGCCGGTGTACGGCCGGATGCGGCACTACATGAACCCGTCGAACTTCGGCATCACGATCATCCTGCTCGTGTTCCCGTGGGCCAGCATCGCCCCGCCGTACCACTTCACCGAGCAGATCCCCACCTGGGGCGGCTGGCTGATCGTCGGCATCATCCTCGTGTCGGGCACGGTGCTCAACGCGCTGCTGACCGGCCGGATGTGGCTGATCGCGGGCTGGCTGAGCTTCTTCGTCGTGCAGGCCTTCGTCCGTGGCTGGCTCTTCGACACGTCGATCACCGGCGCGCTGGCGATGGGCACCGGCGTCGCGTTCGTGCTCTACACCAACTACATGGTGACCGACCCGGGCACGTCGCCGTCGAAGCCGGCCTCGCAGTTCGCCTTCGGGTCCGGGGTGGCGCTCGCGTACGGCTTCTTCACCGCCGTGCACGTGGCCTACGGGCTGTTCCTGGCCACCGCGACCGTCTGCCTGATCCGCGGCATGTTCCTGTGGGGCCTGCACTTCTCGAACAAGGCGCGGATCAAGTTCGAGGCGGACCAGGCCGCGCAGAAGGCCAAGCTGGAGATCGCGCCGCCGGCGGAGACCGGGGACGAAAAGCCAGGGGCGATCGCGGCATGACCGGTTCCCAGCACCAAGCCCGGGCGGCGCGCACCGCGCCGCCCGGGCCGCCGCGCCGAGCCACCCTCCGGTTGCTGAAGCAGCTCTTCACCGACCGGCTCGCGCTCATGGGCGACAACGCCGACACCTACGGCGACGTCGTCCGCATCGCCATCGGACCGAAGGCGATGTACCTGGTGAACCACCCGGACCTCGCGAAGCACGTCCTCGCGGACAACGCCGCGAACTACCACAAGGGCATCGGCCTGCAGGAGGCCCGCCGGGCCCTCGGCGACGGCCTGCTCACCAGCGACGGGGAGACCTGGCGCCAGCAGCGCCGGACGATCCAGCCGGTGTTCCAGCCCAAGCGGATCTCGCGGCAGGCCGCCGTCGTCGCGTCCGAAGTGGACGCCCTGATCAAGCGGCTGGCCGCGCACGACGGGCCGGTCGAGATCCTGCACGAGATGACCGGGCTGACCCTCGGCGTGCTCGGCAAGACGTTGCTCGACGCGGAACTCGGCGGCTACGAAACGCTCGGCCACTCGTTCGAGGCCGTGCAGGACCAGGCCATGTTCGAGGCGGTCACGCTGAGCGCGGTCCCGCAGTGGGTGCCGCTGAAGAAGCAGCGGGAGTTCCGCACGGCGCGCGACGACCTGCGCCGGATTGCCGACGAACTGGTCGACCAGCGGCTCGCGAACCCGGTCGAGCGCGGCGAGGACGTGCTGTCGCGGCTCATCGCGTCGGGGTCCGAGGACGGCGCGTCCCGCGAACGCATGCGCGACGAGCTGATCACCCTGCTGCTGGCCGGGCACGAGACGACGGCGAGCACGCTCGGCTGGGCGTTCCACCTGATCGACGAGCACCCGGAGGTCGGCGAGCGGCTGCACGCCGAAGCCGTCGACGTGCTCGGCGACCGGCTGCCCGGGCACGAGGACCTGCGGAAGCTGACCTTCACCTTCGCGGTGGTCGAGGAGGTCATGCGGCTCTACCCGCCGGTGTGGCTGCTGCCGCGGATCGCCCAGGCCGACGACGAGATCGGGGGGTACCACGTGCCGGCCGGGTCCGACGTCGTCGTCGTGCCCTACACGCTGCACCGGCACCCGGAGTTCTGGGCCGACCCGGAGCGCTTCGACCCGGGGCGGTTCACCGCCGCGGAGCGGCCGCCGCGGTACGCCTACCTGCCCTTCGGGGCCGGGCCGAGGTTCTGCATCGGCAACAGCCTCGGGGTGATGGAGGCGGTGTTCGTGCTGGCGATGGCCGCACGGGACCTGGAACTGCACAAGGTGCCGGGCAAGGTCGTCGAACCCGAGGCGATGCTCTCGCTGCGGGTGCGCGGCGGCCTGCCGATGATCGTGCACCCGCGGACGGCGGCCGTGCGCAAGGCCGCTTGATTCTACTGTGGACATTCCGACGAGGAGGTAGGCCGGTGCAACCCGAGGCCACCGAAGAAGAACGCGTCATGAACCTGACCCTCGAGGCCTACGCGGACACGATCTTGCCGGGGGAGAAACGCTTCCCGGAGGACCGCGCGATCGCCGGGGCCGCGCCCGGCCCCGGGGCCGTGGCCGCGGGTGCGCTCGACCTGCTGAACTTCGACGCGACCGGGGTCACCGCCGGCCTGCCGTACCTCGCGCAGTCGCTGAACGACCACGCGAAGTCCTACGCGGGCGAGGTCGAGCTGGAACTCGACCAGGACGTCCCGCCGTTCGTCGCCCTCCCCTACGCGCACCGCCGCGAGCTGGTCAACCGGCTGACCACGCCGGGGCACCCGGAGAAGGACGGCTGGGTCAGCCTCGCGCTGTTCTGCAACATGGCCTTCGACAGCGCCGCGCACCTGCACACCGCCGAGGCCATCCGCGACGGCCACCCCGGCCTGCTGGCGCTGGGGTACACGCCACCGGACGCGGACGGGTTCTGGCGGTTCCCGAAGTACGGCTACGGCCGCAAGCTGGCCGAGATCCACCCGGACACGACGCCCTCGGGGAGCCCCGCATGAGCGAGCTTGCGCGTGAATCAT
This sequence comes from Amycolatopsis sp. NPDC058278, assembly GCF_042881395.1. Taxonomy (NCBI): domain Bacteria; kingdom Bacillati; phylum Actinomycetota; class Actinomycetes; order Pseudonocardiales; family Pseudonocardiaceae; genus Amycolatopsis; species Amycolatopsis sp. NPDC058278. The sequence continues at coordinate 34,848 of NZ_JBHVXZ010000059.1, forward strand.
TCAACACGGCGTGCGCGCTCAGGCGCGCGACGAGCGTCAGCGAGGTGACCGCATGAGTGCCATCGACCAGACCGACGTCGTCATCGTCGGCAGCGGATTCGGCGGGTCCATCCCCGCCTACCACCTCGCCGCGGGCGGGGCCAAGGTCACCGTGCTGGAGCGCGGGCCGTGGCTGGCGGCCGACGACTTCGAGCACGACTACCTGCTCGGCTCGTCCTACACGCGGGCGTTCGACTTCGTCGTCGGCGACGGGATGAGCGTGCTGGGCGGCAACTGCGTCGGCGGCGGCAGCGTGGTGTACTTCGCCGCGATGCCGCGGGCACCGCGGTTCGTCTTCGAACGGCACGGCAGCATCGGGCGCCGGATGTGGCCTTCGGTGATTTCCCGGGACGCGCTGGAGCCGTGGTACGACCGCGTCGACGAGTCGATCCCGGTGTCCACTCAGGACTGGAACGACGTCTCCTACGCCGGTGGCCTCTGGGCCGCGGCCTGCAACCACTCGGGCCGCACCGCGAACCCGGCGCCGGTGGCCGTGGACAACAAGACCTGCGTCAACTGCAACTTCATGATGGCCGGCTGCAAGTTCGACGCCAAGCGGTCGATGCTGACGAACTACCTGCCCGCGGCGCTGGCGCACGGCGCGCAGATCCGGCCGCTGCACGAGGTCCAGCGGCTCGAGCGGACCGAGGACGGCGGCTACCGCGTCCACTTCGACGTGATCGACGAAGAGGACTACCGGGTCCACACCGGCAGCGGCGTGATCGAGGCGAAGGTCGTCATCATCGCCGCCGGTGCCGGCGCGACCCCGGTGATCCTGCAGCGCTCGGAGGCCGCGCTCGGCACCATGCCGCACGGCGTCGGCCGGTACTTCTCCGGCAACGGCGAGCGGCTCAACACCGCGATCATCGACGAGGACCGCGTCCGCGAGGTGCTCGGGCTGTCCCGTGAGGACGGTCCGGTGTACTCGGCCAACCACATCGGCAAGGGCCCGACCGTCGCGAACTGGGACAAGCTCGACGGGTCGCTGCCGGAGTACGAGCGGTACTCGCTGGAGCAGCTGTACTTCCCGCCGGGGCTGGGCACCATCCTCGCCCAGGCGCCGGGCGGGGAGGAGCCGCGCTGGTACGGGGCGGAGAAGAAGGAGATCCTCAAGCAGTGGGCCAACTGGCTGACGATCTTCCTGATGACCGAGGACGACAACGAAGGCGTCTTCGGCACCCCGCCGCCCACCGGCAACGCCTACCGCATCTCGCAGCAGATGCTCGGCCGCGGTTCGCTGCGCTACGACCCGACCGAGAACACCCGCCACGGCTGGGCGCTCGCGGACGCCGACTGCAAGGCGATCATCGAGAAGGACGGCCTGGCGAAGGTCTCGCCGTGGACCAACGACGTCGTCGGGGCCTACACGGTGCACCCGCTGGCGTCCTGCCGGATCGGTGACGACGAGGCGACGTCCGCATTGCACCCGAACCACGAGCTGCGCAACCACCCGGGCATCTTCGTCACCGACAGCGCGTCGGTGCCGGGCGCGCTCACGGTGAACCCGGCGATGACCATCGCCGCGCTCGCCGAGCGCTCGATCCCGGGCATCGTCCGGGAGCTGCAGGCCCGCGGCGTCGACGTCAAGTACGGCGCCCCGGCCCCCGACGGCTCGATCACCGGCCGCCGCGCGGTGTCCAAACTGGACCTGGTCGCCGGGAACTGAGGTACGAAACAGCCGACACACGTGATGGGGAAGCCGACACGCGTGATTGGAGGGACGACACGCCGGAGCGGTGGAGCGCCGGCCGTGTCGTCCCTTCAATCACGTGAGTTGACCCCTCGATCACGCGAGTCGGCGTTCTGATCACGTTGATCCGGGAGGAAGTATGGCGCCGGGAGTGGTTCGGGTTGCGTTGCGGCGGACCTTGCGGGACGTCAAGTACGTCGATGTGGTGCGGCCGCGGCGGGCGCGGGGGCTCGTGCGGGAGGTCTACCGGCAGGTGGAGCGGGACTTCGGGATGCTCGCGCCGCCGGTCGCGCTGCACTCGGCCGCCCCGGACGTGCTCGCCGCCGCGTGGCTGATGCTGCGGGAGTCGCTGGTCGCGGGCGGGACGGCGAGCCGGGCGGACAAGGAGGTCGTCGCGGCCGCGGTGTCGGCGGCGAACTCGTGCCCGTACTGCGTCGAGGTGCACGGGATGGCGCTCGGCTCGCTGGGTGAACCGGACGCCGCCGCGGCCATCGCGGCCGGCGACACCGGGGGCATCGCGGACCGGGACACCCGGGAGCTGGCGGCCTGGGCGCAGGGTGCGGGACAGCTGCCGGCGGACGTGCCCGCCGGCGCCGCCGCCGAGTTCACCGGCGTGGCCGTGACGTTCCACTACCTGAACCGGGTGGTGAGCGTCTTCCTCGGCCCGTCGCCGTTGCCGGACGCCGTTCCGGCGTCGGCGCGCGCGAAAGCCAAGGCAGTCCTGGGCTTCCTGCTGAAGCCGGGGACCGCGCCGCCCCCCGGCGGGGCACTGGGCCTGCTGCCCGCCGCGCCCGTCGCGGGCCCGGACTGGGCCCCGCCGGGCGGCTCGCTCGCCGGCGCGTTCTCCCGTGCCGCGGCCGCGTTCGAGGCGGCCGGGGAACGCTCGGTACCACCGCGCGTGCGTGACCTCGTCCGCCGGGAACTCAAGGCGTGGGACGGGAAATCGCCGGGGCTGAGCCGGGCCTGGGCCGAGCCGCCGTCGGCCGAGCTGCCGGACGGCGAGCGGGCCGCGGGCCGGCTCGCGCTGCTGACGGCCAAGGCGCCCTACCAGGTCACCCCGGCCGACGTCGCCGCGTTCGGTCCGGAAAGGACGGACGATCGCGGCCTGCTGGAACTGGTGTCGTGGGCAAGTCACGCCGCGGCGCTGGAGCTGGGTGGCCGCTTGCCGGTCCGCCCGAGAAGAGAAGACCCGCCGCGCCGCGGCGGGCGATGATCGCAGGGTCGGATCGGCCGCCGGGCGGCGATCCGCTCAGGCGCCGCCGCGGAAGGTGGCTCTCCCCGAGACCCGCCTTCCACGTCGGCCGCCCGGCCCAGCAGCACACGTCGCACCGGTGAGAGGACAGACAGGTGACAGACACCACGGGCGTGATCGACGACCTGACCGCCGAGGGCGCAGCAGTGGACGCCCTCGTCGCCGGCCTGCCGGAGGCCGGGTGGGACACGCCCAGCCCCGCGCCGGGCTGGACGGTCCGCCACCAGATCGCGCACCTCGCGTTCATCTTCCGGATCGCCGGCCTCGCGGCCGCGCAGCCAGAAGCCTTCGTCGAGATGACCCGGGCCACGGCCGCGATCGGCTTTGACAACGCGGTCGAAGCAGCACTGCAGGAGTTCCTCCACGACCCCGCCGAGGTGCTGCTGAGCCGCTGGCGCGCCGAGCGCGACGGCGCCATCAAGGCCCTCGCGGCGGTGCCCGGTGACCAGCTGGTGCCGTGGCTGGTCAACCCGCTGCCGCCGTACGTGCTGGCCTGCGCCGGGATGATGGAGCTGTTCGCGCACGGCCAGGACGTCGCCGACGCGCTGGGCGTGCGCGTCGAGCGCACCGACCGGATCAAGCACCTGGCCGGGTTCGCCGTGCGGGTGCGGGACTTCGGCTACGAGGCACGGAACCTGAAGCCGCCGGCGGAGGAGTTCCGGTTCGAGCTCACCGCGCCCTCGGGCGCCCTCTGGACGTTCGGGCCCGCGGACGCGCAGCAGCGGGTCAGCGGCAGCGCCGAGGACTTCTGCCTGCTCGCCACCCGGCGGCGGCACCGCTTCGACCTCGACCTACAGGCGAAGGGCACGCTGGCGGACCAGTGGCTCGACGTCGCCCAGGCCTACCGCGGGTCGCCCGGCGAGGGGCGCCGCCCCGGCCAGTTCGGCCCGCGACCGTCCTGAGTAGACAGTGTGAGCCCCTTGTCCGAGCGTGCTGACGTGCGGGCGGGGGCAGGGAAAAAGAAGACGGTCCGCGCCACCGGAGGAGATGCTGGACTCCGTGACCCGGCGGACCGGGTGAATCCGGGCAGCGGCGCCGCCGCGGCCCGAAGGCGGAGACGGCGGCGGGACCGGTGTCCCGCCCCGGAGGACAACGGGAACCTGATGGTTCCGGTGATACGGGGCTCGAGAGCCAGTGGGAGTGCGGTGGCATGAGCGTAGAGCGGATTTCGATCGTCGGTATCGGTCTCCGATACCCCGATGCGAGTTCTCCGGAGGAGCTCTGGGAAAACGTGCTGGCCGGGCGCCGTGCGTTCCGCAGGCTGCCGGACGAACGGATGAACCGGGCGGACTACTACTCGCCCGACCCGAAGGCGCCGGACCGCTTCTACGCGTCCAAGGCGGCCGTGCTGCGGGACTACGAGTTCGACCGGGTGGCGCACAAGGTCGCCGGCAGTACCTTCCGGGCGACCGACACGACGCACTGGCTGGCGCTCGACGTCGCCGCCGCGGCGCTGGCGGACGCCGGTTTCGGTGAAGGCGACGGAGCCCCGCGGCAGAGCACCGGTGTGGTCATCGGCAACAGCCTCACGGGCGAGTTCTCCCGGGCGAACATCATGCGGCTGCGCTGGCCGTACGTCCGCCGCACGGTCGCGGCGGCGCTGACCGCCCGCGGCTGGGAGGACGAGGACACCGCGAGCTTCCTGCGTGAACTCGAGGTCCAGTACAAGGAACCGTTCCCCGAGATCAACGAGGACAGCCTCGCCGGTGGCCTGGCGAACACCATCGCCGGTCGCGTGTGCAACCACTTCGACTTCGCCGGCGGCGGGTACACCGTCGACGGCGCCTGCTCATCCTCGCTGCTGTCCGTGGTGACCGCGGCCAACGCGCTCGTGCAGGGCGACCTCGACCTCGCCATCGCCGGCGGCGTCGACCTCTCGATCGACCCGTTCGAGGTGATCGGCTTCGCGAAGACCGGCGCGCTGGCCAAGCGCGAGATGAAGGTCTACGACGCCGACTCCAACGGCTTCTGGCCCGGTGAGGGCTCGGGCATGCTCGTCCTGATGCGCGAGAGCGACGCGCTGGAGCAGGGCCGGCGGATCTACGCGTCGATCGGCGGCTGGGGCGTCTCCTCCGACGGCAAGGGCGGCATCACGCGGCCCGAGGCCGCCGGGCACCGGCTGGCCCTCAAGCGCGCCTACGACCGCGCCGGGTACGGCGTCGAGAGCGTCTCCTACTTCGAGGGCCACGGCACCGGCACCGCGCTGGGTGACGCCACCGAGATCGAGGCGCTGTCCACCGCCCGCCGCGACGCCGACCCGCTGGCCAAGCAGGCCGCGCTGTCGACCATCAAGGGCAACATCGGGCACACCAAGGCCGCGGCCGGGGTCGCCGGCCTGATCAAGGCGACGCTGGCGGTGTACCACCAGGTCATCCCGCCGGCCACCGGGCACTACGAGCCGCACGAGTCGCTGACCGGGTCGTCGGCGCGGATGTACGTCCCGCGCGACGCGTCCCTCTGGCCGACGGACCAGCCGGTGCGCGCCGGCGTCTCCGCGATGGGCTTCGGCGGCATCAACTCCCACGTCACCGTCACCGAGGCGCCGACCGCCGCGCGCCGCCGCGAGCTCGACGAGCGGGCCCGCACCCTGGTGGCCGGCCGGCAGGACGCCGAGCTGCTGCTGTTCGACGCCGACGACGTCGCGACCCTGCGCGGGAACATCGCGGCGACGCTGGAGGTCGTGCCCAAGCTGTCGTTCGCCGAGCTGACCGACCTCGCCGGCGAGCTGGCCGGGAGGCTGGCCGGGCGGGCGGTGCGCGCCGCGGTCGTCGCGGCCAACCCGGAGCACGCCGAGCGGAAGCTGACGAAGCTGCTGGAACAGCTGGAGTCCGATGACTCGGTCTTCGACTCGGCCGACGGCATCTTCGCGAGCAGCCGCGGCACCGCGCCGAAGATCGGCTACCTGTTCCCCGGTCAGGGTTCCGGACGCGGCGGCGACAGCGCCCTGCGCCGCCGGTTCACCGCGGCCGAGGAGGTCTACCGCGCCGCGGCCCTGCCGGTCACCGGCGACCAGGTCGCCACCGAGGTGGCCCAGCCGCGGATCGTCACCGGTTCGCTGGCCGCGCTGCGGGTGCTGCGCTCCTTCGGCATCGAAGCCGCCACCGCGACCGGGCACAGCCTCGGCGAGCTGACCGCCCTGCACTGGGGCGGCGCGCTCGACGAACGCGGGTTGCTGGAGCTGGCGAAGGTCCGCGGCAAGGTGATGGCCACGACGACCGGCGACGGCACCGGTGCCATGGCCGGGATCGCCGCCTCGCCCGGCCGGGTCGAGGAACTGGGCCTGGGCACCGACGTCGTCATCGCCGGGTACAACGCGCCCGAGCAGACCGTGATCTCCGGCCCCGCCGGATCGATCGACAAGATCGTCGCCCGGGCCAAGGCCCAGGGCGTCGGCGCGACCCGCATCAAGGTCTCGCACGCCTTCCACTCGCCGGCCGTCGAACCGGCCGCGAACGCGATGACCGAGCGGCTGGGCGAGTTCACCTTCGCCCGGCTCGAGCGGCCCGTCGTCTCGACGGTCAGCGGCGAGGTGCTGCACACCGCCGAGAACCTGCCCGAGCTGCTGCGCGACCAGATCGTGCTGCCGGTCCGCTTCCGCGAAGCCGCCGCCAAGGTGGCCGAGCGCAGCGACCTGGTGGTCGAGGTCGGTCCCGGCCGGGTGCTGACCGGGCTCTTCGAGGAGATCGCGCCGGAGACGCCGGTGCTCGCGATCGACACGGACAACGCGTCGCTGCAGGCCCTGCTGCGGGTCGTCGGCGCGGCGTTCGCGCTCGGCGCCCCGATCACGACCGACGCGCTGTTCGAAGGGCGCGTCGTGCGCGCCCTGCCCGCCGACGGCGAGTTCAACTTCCTCGCCAGCCCCTGCGAGGCGGCGCCGTCGATCGACAGCGAGCTGGCCGCCGAGCTCGCCGCGGAGAAGGCCCAGGCCGCCGACGCCGACGCCACCGGCGAGTCCGACTCCGGGTCGACCCTGGACCTGCTGCGCAAGCTCGCCGCCGAGCGCGTCGAGCTGCCGCTGGAGGCCGTCACGGCCGACACCCACCCGCTCGACGACCTGCACCTGTCGTCGATCACGGTCGGGCAGCTGGTCAACGACGTCACCCGGGCGCTGGGCCGGCCCGCGCTCGAAGGCATGCCGAACTTCGCGACGGTGTGTCTCGGTGAGCTCGCCGAGATGATCGACGAGCTGGCGCAGACGGCGAAGCCGTCCGACTCGGGGGCCGGCGAAGCCCCGGGCGTCGGCCCGTGGGTCCGGCCGTTCGCGGTCGAGTACGTGCCCGCGCCGCGGCCCTCGGCCGACTTGACGCCGGGTGCCGGCCGCGCCGACTGGCGGGTCTTCTCGACCGCACGGCATCCGCTGGCCGAACCGCTGAAGGCCGCGCTCGCCGCGTCCGGCGTGGGGGACGGCGTCCTGCTCTGCCTGCCGGCGGATTGCAACTCCAGCCACGTCGGGCTGTTCCTCGACGCCGGCCGCGCCGTCATGGCCGCCCCGAACGGCACGCGCTTCGTGGTCGTGCACCACGGCTACGGCGCCGCCGGCCTGGCCAGGACCCTGCGCCTGGAGGACCCCTCGGCGAAGACGACGATCGTCGACCTCGCCGACCCCGCCCCCGCGGGGGCGGACGCCATCACCGAAGCCGTGCACACCGTGGTGGCCGAGGTCGCCGGGACCACGGACTTCACCGAAGCCCGCTACGGCGCCGACGGCGGGCGCACGGTGCCGCGGCTGTCCGCGCTGCCGGCCCCCAAGGCCGGCCCGATCCGCGACTCGCTGGACTCCTCCGACGTCCTGCTGGTCACCGGGGGCGGCAAGGGCATCACCGCGGAGAGCGCGCTGGCGCTGGCCAAGGACTCCGGGGCCAAGCTGGCCCTGCTCGGGCGCAGTGACCCGGAGACCGACACCGAGCTGGCGGAGAACCTCGACCGCATGGAGGCGGCGGGCATCCGCTACCGCTACGAGCGCGCCGACGTCACCAGCGCACCCCAGATCGCCGAGGCGGTCGCCCGGGTCCAGGCCGAGCTCGGCACGGTCACCGCGGTGCTGCACGGCGCCGGCCGCAACGAGCCGGCCGCTCTGTTCAGCCTGACCGAGGACAGCTTCCGCAAGACCCTCGCCCCGAAGATCGGCGGGCTCAACGCGGTGCTCGCCGCGGTGGACCAGGACAAGATCAAGCTCCTGGTCACCTTCGGCAGCATCATCGGCCGGGCGGGCCTGCGCGGGGAAGCGCACTACGCCACGGCGAACGACTGGATGACCGAGCTGACCCTGCGCTTCGGCCAGGAACACCCGCAGGCGCGGGCGATCGCGCTGGAGTGGTCGGTCTGGTCCGGTACCGGCATGGGCGAGAAACTCGGCGTGGTCAGCGCCCTGATGCGCGACGGCATCACGCCGATCCCCACCGAGGAGGGCATCACCATCCTCCGCCAGGTGCTGGCCGACCCGGCCGCGCCGCCGGTGCTGGTGGTCTGCGGCCGCACGTCGGGCCTGGCCACGCTGCCGATCCAGAAGCGCGAGCTGCCGCTGTCCCGGTTCGTCGACCGCGCGGTCGTGCACTACCCGGGCGTCGAGCTGATCACCGAGGCGGACCTGTCCGACGGGGCGGACCCGTACCTGACCGACCACCTGCTGGACGGGCAGCTGCTGTTCCCCGCGGTCATCGGCATGGAGGCCATGACGCAGGCCGCGGCCGCGACGCTGGACCGCACCGGCACCCCGGTGCTGTCGGACGTCGAGTTCCTCCGGCCGATCATCGTCTCGCCGGGCGGGTCGACCACGATCCGGCTGGCCACGCTGGCCCGCGACGCCGACACCGTCGACGTCGTGATCCGCAGCGACGAGACCGGCTTCAGCGCCGACCACTTCAAGGCGCGGCTGAGCTTCGCCCGGCCGGCGGAGATCGGCGAGCGGGTGGCGCGGGACGTCGCGCTGCCGCCGGTTCCGGTGGAGCCGATCAGCGAGCTGTACGGCTCGGTCCTGTTCCAGGGCAAGCGGTTCCAGCGGGTCCTCGGCTACCGCCGGGCGAGCGCCCGGCACGCGGTCGCCGAGATCTCGACCAGCGCGGACCACTCCTGGTTCGCCCCGTTCCTCCCGCAGGAGCGGCTGCTGGCCGACCCCGGCACCCGGGACGCGATGATGCACGCGATCCAGTGCTGCGTCCCGGACGCGACGCTGCTGCCGCAGGGCATCGAGAAGCTGTACCTGGCCGAGCCGGGCGCCCAGCACGACGAGTACGTGCTGCTGGACGCGAAGGAACGCAGCCAGGACGGCGACAGCTACGTCTACGACCTCGACGTGCGCAACCCGGACGGGACGCTGGTCGAGCGCTGGGAAGGCCTGAAGCTGCGCGCGGTCCGCAAGCGCGACGGCGCCGGGCCGTGGGTCCCGTCGATGCTCGGGTCCTATGTGGAGCGTGCCTGCGAGCGGCTGCTCGGCGGGACGCGGGCGGTGGTGCTGGAACCGGACCCGGCCGGGCACCCGGCCGAGGGCGTCGCCGAGCGGCGGGCGCAGACCGCGCTGGCCGCGGGCCGGGCGCTCGACCGGCCGGTCGAGGTCCGGTACCGCCCGGACGGCAAGCCGGAATGCGACGGCGGTGTGCACGTCACCGCGTCGCACACCTCGGAGCTGACCCTCGTGGCCGCCGGCCCCGACCAGGTCGCCTGCGACATCGAGACGGCGATCGAACGCACCGAAGAGGACTGGGCCGGGCTGCTGGGCGAGGAACTGCTCGCCCTCGGCCGCCTGCTGGCCGCGGACACCGGGGAACCGATCAGCGTCGCCAACACGCGGGTCTGGAGCGCCCTGGAGTGCGTCCGCAAGACCGGCTCGATGACGCAGGCGCTGACCGTGCGCCAGGTCGACGCCGACGGGTGGGCGCTGCTCGCCTCCGGCAGCGCCCGGATCGCCACCTGGTCGACCACCGTCAACGACCGGACCGACCCGATCGTCTTCGCCGTGCTCCACGCAGAGGGGAACTGAGATGTCCGACTACTACGAGATCCGCCACACGGTCGGCTTCGAAGAGACCAACCTGGTGGGCAACGTGTACTACGTGAACTACGTGCGCTGGCAGGGCCGCTGCCGCGAGATGTTCCTCAAGGAGAAGGCCCCGGCGGTGCTCGAGGAGGTCCGGCACGACCTCAAGCTGTTCACCCTCAAGGTGGAGTGCGAGTTCTTCGCCGAGATCACCGCGTTCGACGAGCTGTCCATCCGGCTGCGGCTGGAGGAGCTCACCTCGACGCAGATCCAGTTCGCCTTCGACTACGTCCACCTCACCGAGGGCGGCGACGAGCGGCTGGTGGCGCGGGGACGGCAACGCATCGCCTGCATGCGCGGGCCCAACACGGCCACCGTGCCGTCGCGGGTCCCCGAGCAGCTGCGCGAGGCGCTGGTGCCCTACTCGACGGCCGCGGTCAACGGCAAGGGAGCCTGAAGTGGGCGACGAACGAGAGTCCTCCGAGACGACCGTGCTCAAGCGCCTCCCGACGTCGCCGGCACGCCGCGGTTTCACCGCCCAGCAGGGGCTGCGCCAGGTGATGGCGCAGTTCGCCAGCGGCGTGACGGTCCTGACGGCGGGCGGCGAGGACGCGCACGGGATGACCGCGAACGCGTTCTCGTCGGTCTCGCTGGAACCCCCGATGGTGCTGTGCTGCGTGTCGAAGGCGGCTCGCATGCACAACTCCATCATCACGGCGGGGGCGTTCGGCGTGAACATCCTCGCCGCCGGGCAGCAGGACCTGTCGAAGTACTTCGCCGACTGGCGGCGGCCCGACGGGCTGGCCCAGTTCGACGCCGTGGGCTGGACGGCGGGGGCGCACACCGGCGCCCCCCTGCTCAACGGAACGCTGGCCTGGCTGGAGTGCGAGCTGGCCGAGACGCTCGAAGGTGGTGACCACTCGATCTTCCTCGGCCGGGTGCTCGCCACCAGCCGCGGCACCGGGGACCACGCGCTGGTCTTCTACGGCGGCGGCTACCACGAGGTCGACGGGCGCGCCCGCGCGGCGTGAGGGGAGCGGAGTCATGGTGATCGCGGTGACCGGCGGGACCGGGTTCCTCGGTGCCCACACGGTCGCGCTGCTGGTGGCGGCCGGAGCCCGGGTGCGCGTACTCGCCCGGGTCCCGGCCGCCGGGAGCGTGCCGGACGGCGTCGAGGTCGTGCCGGGCGACGTCACCGACGAGGTGGCGGTCGCCCGGCTGGTCGCGGGCGCGGACGCCGTCCTGCACGCGGCCGGCGTCTACTCGTTCGACAGCCGCCGCCGGGCCGAGCTGGCGCGGGTGAACGTGGCCGGCACGGAGACGGTGCTGGCGGCCGCGCGGGCCGCCGGCGCCGGGCGGATCGTGCACGTCTCGACCGTGGGTGCGCTGTACCCGGCGGCCGGGAGCATCGGGCCGGAGACGCCGGTGGGCACGTCGCGGGAGCCGTACCTGGCGGCGAAAGCCGCGGCGGAGCGGATCGCGCGGCGCCACCGCGACGAGGGTGTCCCGGTGACGATCGTCTACCCGCCGGCGCTGCTCGGGCCGGAGGACCCGCGGCTGGGCGACCAGAACGCCCGCCTGCGTGACCTGCTGCGCGGGCTGATGCCGTTCTGGCCGTCCGGTGGGCTGCCGATCGGCGACGTCCGCGACACGGCCGCCCAGCTGGCGGCGGTGCTGACGGCCCCGGGGCCGGTGGGGCCCGCCTACTTCGGGCCCGGCCACTTCGTGACCACCCGCGGTTACCTGGACCTGGTTCGCGCGGCGACCGGCCGCCGGCTGCCCGCGGTGTTCCTCCCGCCCGCGCTCCTGACCCCGGTCGGGCGCCTGGGCGGGCTGCTGCAGCGGGCGTGGCCGTGGCACATCCCGGCGGAGCACGGCGCGATCCACGTCTGCGCCGTCGCCGAGCCGGTCGCGCCCACGGCCCCGGACGCGGGAGTGCCGGCCCGCCCGGCGGCCGAGACGGTGACCGACACCGTTCGCTGGCTGCACGGCGCCGGTGTGCTGACCGCCCGGCAGGCGGGCCGCGCGAGCTCCCGCGGGGTCGTCGCTTCGCCTGCCGCCGGGCGTGCCCGCTGATTTGCCCGCCGCTCCCGGGAAGGCCGGGGGCACCTCGACCGAGGAGGTCACGCTATGACTGCCAGCGACGCCGGCGCTTCCACCGACCCCGGGCGGTTCGTGCCCGAGCCCGCCGAGGTTCCGGTGCGGCCGATGCCCCGGCTCGGGCGCGGCATCGTGTGGTCCGACATCGTCGCCGAGATCGAGCGGGACGACCTCGCGCGGGCCCGGGATGCCGCGTGAGCGGATCGCACGACAACGCAGCCCGGCGGCCGGACGACGCCGAAGTGGTGCCGGTCCCCAGCGGGAGCCGGCGGTCCCGGCCGGTGCGCTCCGGCGAGCCGGGCGAAGCGCGGGTGATCTCGCTGACCCGGCCCGCGGGCGCGGAACCGCCCGCGGCGCCGGACATGCGGCTGCTGCGGCAGCGGCGCGAGGAACTGCGCGCGCACATCGCCGACGGGCAGCTCGACGCCGTCCGCCGGCAGCACTCACTGGGCAAGCTGACCGCCCGCGAGCGGCTCGCCGTACTCCTCGACGACGACTCCTTCCTGGAGCTGGAGCCCTACCGGCGGCACCAGGCGGCGTCCGGGAACCGCCCGCACACCGACGGCGTGATCGCCGGCTCCGGCACCATCGACGGCCGGCGGGTGTTCGTCTACGCCCAGGACTTCACCGTGTTCGGCGGTTCGCTCGGCGAAGCGCACGCGGCGAAGATCCACAAGGTGCTCGACCTGGCGATCGCCAACGGCGCCCCGGTGATCGGGCTCAACGACAGCGGCGGCGCGCGGATCCAGGAGGGCGTGCTCGCGCTCAACGGGTACGGCGGGATCTTCCGCCGCCAGGTCGAGGCGTCCGGCGTGGTGCCGCAGATCAGCGTCGTCCTCGGCCCGTGCGCCGGCGGAGCGGCGTACTCGCCCGCGCTGGCCGACTTCACGTTCATGGTCCGCGACACCTCGCGGATGTACCTGACCGGACCGGACGTCGTCGCCGCGGTCAGCGGGCACGTCGTGTCGCACGAGGAACTCGGCGGCGCCGACGTCCACGGGTCGTACTCCGGTGTCGCGACGGTGGTGCACGACGACGAGGAGAGCTGCCTCGCCGACGTCCGGTACCTCGTTTCGCTGCTGCCGGCCAACTACCTGGAGCTGGCGCCGGAAACCGCCGAGGTCGGCGCCCGCGACGACTACCGGCCGCGGCTCGCCGAGATCGTGCCGGCCGAGCCGAACCGGCCGTACGACATGCGCGAGGTGTTCGCCGAGCTCGCCGACGACGGCGAGTTCTTCGAGCTGCACGAGAGCTGGGCGCGCAACGTGCTCTGCGCGCTCACCCGGATCGACGGCCGGGTCGTGGGGTTCGTCGGCAACCAGCCGTCGGTTTTCGCGGGCGTGCTGGACGGCCCGGCGTCGCAGAAGGCGGCCCGGTTCGTGCGGTTCTGCGACGCCTTCGGCATCCCGCTGGTCAGCCTGGTGGACGTGCCGGGCTTCCTGCCGGGGGTCGAGCAGGAACGCAGCGGCATCATCCGCCAGGGCGCGCAGCTGCTGCACGCCTACTGCGAGGCGACGGTCCCGCGCATCCAGGTGATCCTGCGCAAGGCGTACGGCGGCGCGTACATCGTGATGGACTCCCGGTCGATCGGCACCGACCTGTCCCTGGCGTGGCCGACCAACCAGATCGCGGTGATGGGCGCGGAGGGCGCGGTGAACGTCCTGCACCGCCGCGACCTCGCGGCGGCACCCGACCCGGCGGCTTTGCGAGCGAAGCTGGTGGCCGAGTACACCGAGGAGTACTTGAACCCCCAATACGCGGCGGAGCGCGGCCTGGTGGACGACATCATCGACCCGGCGGAGACCCGCGCGGCGCTGGCCAGGGGCCTGGCGATGCTCCGCGACAAGCGCAAGCCTGCGCCGGCCCGCAAGCACGGCAACCAGCCGATCTGACGGACCGCGGGAGCCCCGGTGACAGAGGACGACGCAACCCGGATCGTGGTGCGGGGCCACCCGCAGGACGCGGAACTCGCGGCTTTGCTGGTGGTCCTGGCGGGGGTGACCCGCGGTGAGGGCTCGCCGGGAGCGACGCCGCGGAGCCCTTGGGCGGACCCGTTCCGGTCGCACACGGGCCCACGGCCGGGCCCCGGCGCGTGGCGGTTGTCGGGCCTGCCGCGCTGAGGGAGCTGCGGGGGCGGGTCGTGTGCGCTCACCCGGGCCCGCGGCCGGCGTGGCACCGACGGCGGCGGTGGCGGGCGCCGGTTCGGCTGCGCCGACCGGGTGGCGGCGGGCTGCTCGATGCGGCCGCGGTGCGCCGATCGGGTGGTGATTTCCCCAGACCGGGCCGCCGTCGGGCGGACCGGCTCGAGCGCGTGCTCCGCCGGATGGCGGAACACGTTGTGTTGTCCGGTGCGCCGTTCTGCCGGGATCCCGCTTCGACCATCCACTGTGGATCGTCGAAGCCGGCGGGAGCGTACCCGGGGTCCGGTCGTCGAAGTGCCGGACCGCGGGCGCGAGGCGTGTCAGGCTGCCTCCGAGGTGCGCATCCGGCGCAGCTTGCCCGCGATCGTGCTCTCGCGGGCCGCCGGGTAGGTGCTGCAGCTCTCGTGGACCGCCGCGTAGTGGACTTCGCCGTCCAGGAACACCTCCAGGCCCGTGCGGTCGCCCGGTTCGAAGGGGCGGCCGCACGCTGCGCACGTTCGCTGCCTCTCGGCCGCACTGAGGTGGTTGTTCGGCGGGTGGTGGGAGGTCGTCACGGTGCTCCTTCCGGGTCGTCGTGCTTCCAGTGCACTCCAGGGGCCCGTCATGCGGCCACTTGTGCGCTGCGCACCTGGGTGCATGACCGATTCACGGTCATTCCTCGATCCCGGGGGCGGATGGTGTACCTCACATCGACGGAACCGACGGAATGGAGGAGCCATGGAGACCACGACGCCCGCCGATCGGGCCGCCGGCCCGGAAGCTCTGGGCAGCCGGCACCTGGAGACGGCCCCCGAGGCGGAAAGCGTGCTTCCCCGGGAACGCGAATACCTGCGGGAACACATCGTCCTCGGCTACAACTGAACCCGTCGCATTATCGAAGATGACCTCCGGACTCCGGCCACGCGATACTCGAACGGTCGGGGCCGGGGTGTCACCGGCGCCGCCGGCGGCGGGAGTGCCCGGAGCCGGTCGGACACTCGGTTGGGAGGCCGGCGGATGGCGGTGCGCCTCCAGCTCACTGCTGGCGTCGAGGTGCTCGAACGGTGGGCCGAGTCGGCGCCGCAGGCGGAGCGGAACATTGTTTACGAGGCACTGTTCGCCGTGGGTGACGGATCTGCGTTCCTGGTCTACGACATTTTCGGCGACCCCAGCGATCCGGGTAATTTACTGGTGATGGTGAAACCGGGTCTCGTGGTGAAGATCTTGGTTCAGCGTGCTCATTCCGCGTTCGAGATCCGCTACGTCGGGACGATCGACGACGACCTCGGCGTCCGCGCGTCGCAACCCGAAGGCGCCGAGCCGGAGTGAAGGAAGCGGCCGTGGTCACGCTGGGCGACCCGGCTGGGCTGAACGGGCTAGACAATCACCGGCCCGATCGGCCACAAATGCGTTGCGCGACCGTGCATTCCTCACCTTGACAGCGTCTTCGGCGGTGTGAAAACCTGCCATGAGGTCGCAGGTCAGACCGTTATTTTCGGGGGCTTGAATAACGAGGAGGCTGTACCGTGTCGTCACCAGAATTGCCCGGTCTTGACGTATCGAGCCGCGTGCGGGCGCGCGACATCCAGATGGTGGGTACGGCCGATCTGGCCCGGCGGGTGCTCATGGTCACCGGCGCCATCGACACGACCGACCACGACGTCTCGGTGAGCATCAGCCTGCCGGAAGCCGGCCGGTGGCAGGTGATCAAGGCCGAGACCAACCTGACCGACCAGACCTGGGTCGCGATGCAGGCGGTGATGGACGAGGAGTCGACCTTCGTCGACGACGCCATGCTCATGTCGCCGCAGTTCGCGAAGAGCTTCATGACCCCCGATCAACGCCGCCTCACGTTCTACGACGGCGAGGTCCGCCCCGGGGAAACGGTGCTGAAGACCTATTCGATGGAGACCGGCGGCCGCAAGCCGACCTACTTCTACTCGCGCTACAGCCCGATCGCCACCGACAGCGCCGAGAAGTCGCGCCAGACGCTCGACGAGCTGGTCGCGGACGGTATGCGGCAGCGGCCGGTGATCGAGCTCATCGTGCCGGTGACCGTGATCGGCTGAGCGCGCCCAGGACGGAAGCGGTCTGGTGATCAAGTTCATCCCCGAGCCCCGGCTGCTCGAGTCGCCGCGCGGCCGGCACTGGCCCCGGCCGTCGGCCCCGGCGCCGCCGCCACGGGACCCGGTCCCGCCCACCACCGCGGACGTCGTCATCGTCGGCGCCGGCCCCGCCGGGCTGGCGGTGGCGTCCGCGCTCTGGCACCACGGCGTCACCGAGCTGGTCGTGCTGGACCGGGAAGGCCGCTCGTGCGGCCGGTTCTTCGACCGCATCGACCGGCTGGACCAGCGGGTGCTGCGGTCGCCGTACGAACACCACCCCGGCGTCGAGGGCTTCCGCGACTGCGAGCTGCTCGACTTCGCCCGGCTGCACTGGGGCCGGCTCACCCCGGTCGAGCGCCGGGAGATCCGGATGGCGCAGGCCGGTCACCGGTCCGTCGTGCCGGTCGACGTCTTCCACGCCTACACCGACCACCTCGCGGTCACCCACCACGTCCGGGACAAGCTGTGGTGCGCCTCGGTGACCGGGGTGCGCCCGGACGGCGACGGGGTGGCCGTGCACACCACCCGCTCGACCGTCCGCGCCCGGCACGTCGTGCTGTGCCTCGGCGAGGAACGCCGGACCGCCCCCGAGCGGTGGTGGGGCGGTGGCCCGCCGCCCGCCGCCGTGTCGTACTGGGACGAGCCGCCGCCCGGCCCCGGCGAGCGGCAGATCGTGGTCGGCGCCGGGCTCACCGCGGCCCACCTCATCGCCGCGGCGCTCGACGGCGGCCGCGAGGTGCACTGGGTGGTGCGCGAAGCCCGGGAGCACTACCAGTGCGCCGACGTGAACTCCACCTTCTTCCGGCCCGAGGGCCGGAAGCGGTTCGACGGCGTCGGCTGGTCCGAGCGCCTCGACCTCACCGCCGAGTTCCGCCGTGCCTCCATCATGTTCGAGTTCCGGCCGCTGCTCGAACGGGCCGAGGCCGAAGGCCGCCTGGTCGTGCACCGCGGGGAAGCCGTCAAGGAAGTCTCCGCCGGCGTCACCGGGACGGCCGTGGTGCGGCTGGAGAGCGGTCGTCGCGTCGACGCCGACGACGCCGTGCTGGCGCTCGGCACGATCCCCTCGATCGGAACCGGGCTGCTGCCGGCCGGGCTCGTCGGGGCCCGGGACGGCTGGCCGGACCTGGACGAGGCGACGCTGTCCTACCGGCACGCGCCCGCGGTGTCGGTCGTCGGGGCCGCGGCGGGGATGGTGCTCGGCCCGGCCGCCCGCAACATCGACGGGCACCGGGTGGCGACCGCCCGGGTCGCCGCGGCGGTGGCCGCCCGGCTGCGGGGCGCTGCCCTCGACCTGCGGGTGACGGCCGATGTCTGACCGCGGTGACCTGCGGTTCGTGCTGCCCGACGTCGAGGCGCCCGCCTCGGTCGAAGCCGGCGTCATCCTGCTCGGCCTGGACGCCGACCGGCTGCTGGCCGGCCTGGGTCTCGCCCGGCTGGCGGACGACACCGCGCTCGTGACCCAGGTGGTCGACCAGGCGCGCCACGGAGCGGGTGGGTTCGGGTTCGCCGCGCTGGTCGCCTCGGGCGCCGGGTACTGGCGGGAGCTGCGTGCGTTCGCCGGCCACGGGAGCCCGACGGGCTCTCCCGGCGCGTTGCGCCGGGAGTGGGAAGTGGCCCACGCGCTGGCCACGACGGCCGTGCCGGGCGCCGGCGCGGCCACGATCGCTCATCTGACCGCGTGCTCGCTGCGCCGGGCGGACGTGGACCCGCTCGCCGACCGGTACGCCGACGGAACGGAAGGCACCTGATGTCGTACCTGAAGTCCCTGCCGGAGGAAACCACGCTGCTGCAGGTGTTCCAGGCGCACCCGGGCCCGGCGCGGCACCTGCTGGCCTTCCACGAACTGGTGCTGCGCGGCGAATCGCCGTTCACCGAGGGCGAACGCGAGCTGATCGCGGCCTACGTGTCCGGGCTGAACGACTGCGGCTACTGCCACGGCATCCACACGGTGACCGCCGAGGCGTTCGGCGTGCCCGCAGGACTGCTCGCCGCGGCGCTCGACGACCTCGCGACGGCGCCGGTCGGCGACAAGCTCCGGCCCGTGCTGGCCTACGTCGGCAAGTTGACCCGGACGCCGTCCCGGATGACCGACGCCGACGCCGAAGCCGTGTTCGCCGCCGGCTGGGACGAGCGGGCGCTGCACGACGCGGTGCTGGTGTGCGCGTTGTTCAACTTCATGAACCGCATGGTGGAGGGGCTGGGGATCCGCGCGGACGCGGCGTACGCGACGAAGTCCGGGCTGCGGCTGAAGGAAGCCGGGTACGAGGGCCTGGCCGGAATGCTGGCCCCGTAGGTCCGCGCGGCGGCGAATTCCGCGGTCATCTATGGACCGGGCATTCGAAAAGACGCCCGTGGCTCTCACCGGCGCGCACGATGGGTGCCGAGCACCGGTCGAGACGCGGAGGAACACAATGTCACAGACACCGACGAGGGACGAGCTCGTTCAGAGCGCGTCCAAGCTGGTGCCGCTGCTGCGGTCGCGGGCGCTCTGGATCGACGAGCACCGCAGGCTGCCCGACGACGTCGTCGACGCCATCGAGCTCTCCGGCATCCTCAAGATGCAGGCGCCGAAGCAGTACGGTGGCTACGAAAGCGACGCGCACACCCTCATCGACGTGCACGCGGAACTCGCGCGCGGCAACAGTTCCGCGGCCTTCTGCGTTTCCGTCTACGCGCTGCTGAACTGGATGGCCGGGCTCTGGCCCGACGAGGTGCTCGACGAGGTCTTCGCCACCGAGAACGTGCGCGTCTGCGGCACGCTCGCCACCACCGGCACCGCGACGAAGGTCGACGGCGGGTACCGGATCTCGGGCACCTGGCGGTTCAACAGCGGGATCCTGCACGCGCAGTGGAAGGTCACCGCGGCGGTACCGGACGGCCCCGAGGCCGCCGACGGCCCGATCACCACGCTGATCCCGGTTTCCGACCTGGAGATCGTCGACGACTGGTACACCCACGGCCTGCCCGGTTCCGGCAGCGTCACGGTGACCGCGCACGACGTGTTCGTCCCGTCGTCCCGGATCGTGAAGACCGCCGATTTCTTCACGGACCAGTGCAAATCCGTCGTCAATTCCGCGAAGCCCCATTACCACCTCACCCCGATGCTGGTGACGTCGACCGTCGCGACGGCCGGCCAGCTCATCGGCGCGGCGAAGTACGCGTTGGAGAGCTTCCTCGACCGGCTGCCGGGCCGCGGCATTTCCTACACGCACTACCCGAGCCAGGCCGAAGCGCCGATCACCCACATCCGTGTCGGCGAGGCCGGGCTGCTGATCGAGGAAGCCGAGGCCAGGGCGCATCGTTTCGCCGACCTCGTCGAGGAAAAGCTCGTCAAGGGCGAGCAGTGGACGGTCACCGAGCGCGCGTCCTCGCGGGTGCAGCTCGGCCGCGTCGCGCAGTTGTGCAAGCAGGCCGTCGACCTCATCGCCACCATCAGCGGCGGGTCCTCGATTTTCCACGACGTCCCGATCACCCGGATCCAGCGCGACGTGAACGCGGTCGCCATTCACGCGCTGACCAATCCGGACACGAGCCTGGAACTGTACGGCCGGCTGCTGTGCGGTCTCGAACCGAACACCGACTACCTCTGAGCGGTTGTTTTCCACCACCTTCGGGTGCAGAGCATTTTCGAAGATGATATCCGGTGTCTTGCCCGCGATCCTAAGACCGGTGGTCTGGCTTCGCGGGCTGGAGCCGTGACCCCGTGATTGGAGCGCCCAAAAAATGCAACCTTTCCGCGTGGAGATCCCCCAGGCCCAGCTGGACGACCTGGCCAGGCGGCTGGCCGACACCCGCTGGCCGGTCGGGCTGCCCGAAGCGGGCTGGGACCGCGGCGTGCCCGTCGACTACCTGAAGGACCTCGCCGAGTACTGGCGCACCGAGTTCGACTGGCGGAAGGTCGAGGAGCGGCTCAACGCGTTCCCCCAGTTCACCACCACGATCGACGGGGCGAACGTCCACTTCCTGCACGTGCGCTCGCCGGAGCCCGACGCCACGCCGATGATCATCACGCACGGCTGGCCCGGCTCGGTGGTCGAGTTCCTCGACGTGATCGGCCCGCTGACCGACCCGCGCGCCCACGGGGGCGACCCCGGCGACGCGTTCCACCTGATCATCCCGTCCATGCCCGGCTTCGGCTTCTCCGGCCCGGCACCGGAAGGCGGCTGGAACACCCAGCGCGTCGCCCGTGCCTGGGCGCAGCTGATGGCGGACCTGGGCTACGAGCGCTACATCGCCCAGGGCGTCGACTTCGGCTCGGGGGTCGCGCTGGTGCTCGGGCTGCAGGACGCCGAGCACGTGCTCGCCGTGCACCTCAACACCCTGGTCACCGCGCCCGGCGACGACCCGGCCGACCTCGAGGGCCTCAGCGAGGCCGACCAGCACTCCTGGGGCAAGTCCGACACGTTCGCGAAGATCCTGTCCGGCTCGATGAAGCTGCAGGCGACCCGCCCGCACACGGTCGCCTACGGGCTCACCGATTCGCCGGTCGGCCAGCTCGCCTGGGTGATCGAGAAGTACCGCGACTGGGCCGACACCCACGGCGGGCTGCCGGAGGACGCCTTCGACCGCGACAAGGTGCTGGCCATCCCCGCCATCTACTGGCTGACCGGGACCGGTGGCTCGTCCGGCCAGTTCTACTACGAGAGCGTCGACTTCCTGCCGATCTCGCCGGGCGCGGGCCGCTACTTCGAGCTGACCGTGCCGCTCGGGGTGGCGGTGTTCCCCCACGCCCCGTTCAAGCCGGTCCGGCGCTGGGCGGAACGCGAGTTCTCCACGATCCAGCACTGGAACGAGTACGACCGCGGCGGCAACTTCCCCGCCATGGAGGTGCCCGATCTCTACATCGCCGAACTGCAGGCGTTCGGCCGGCTGGTGAAGGAACGGTAGAACCACGCCGGCGCACCGGGTGCCGGGGGGAACGCGACGAATGGAGCTTGTGATGACGGTGATTCTTCGGAACCGGACCGCAGGGAGGTGCCGTCGTGAGTGCTGTTAGCGGGACCGAACGTCCCCTGCGGCCGGGATGGGCGCTGGCGCTGGTGTCCGTCTGCGCGTTCCTGACCTCTTTGGACGTCATGGTCGTGGTCACCGCCATACCCACGATCAAGGTCGACCTGGGCGCGGGTCTCGCCGACCTGGAGTGGACGATCAACGCCTACAACCTGGCGTTCGCCTGCCTGATGCTCACCGGCGCCGCGCTCGGCGACCGGTTCGGGCGGCGGCGGATGTACGTGATCGGCCTGGCCGCGTTCACCATCGCGTCGATCATGGCCGCGTCCGCGGGCACGATCGAAATCCTGATCATCGCCCGGGTCATCCAGGGCGTGGCCGCCGGTGTGTCCATTCCGGTCAGCCTCGCGCTGCTGGCCGACGCCACGCCGCCGGAGAAGCGTGGCGCCGCCATGGGCATCTGGGGCAGCGTCGCGGGCATCGCGATCGCGGCGGGCCCCGTCGTCGGCGGCATCATCACCCAGGGCATCTCGTGGCACTGGATCTTCTGGCTGAACGTCCCGTTCGGGATCGCCGCCACCGTCGGTTCCGCGGTGCTGCTGCGCGAGAGCAAGGGCCCGCGCCCGAAGATCGACGTGCCCGGTCTGCTGCTCGCCTCGGCCGGCCTGTTCGGGCTGGTCTGGGCCGCGGTCCGGGCGCCGTCCATCGGCTGGGGCTCGTTCGAGGCCTACGGCTCGGTGCTCGGCGGGGTGGTGCTGCTGGCGGTGTTCGTGGCGTGGGAGTTCAAGGCGAAGTACCCGATGATCCCGATGGAGTACTTCCGCCACCGCGGGTTCACCGTGGCGAACATCTCCGCGTTCCTCCAGCACTTCGCCCTGATCGGTGCGCTGTTCGTGCTGGCGCAGCTGTTCCAGTTCGGCCTGGGCAGCAACGCCATGGTCAGCGGTCTGCAGTTGCTGGCGTGGACGGCGATGCCGCTGGTGGTGGCGCCGTTCGCGGGCAAGCTGGCCGACAAGCACGGCAGCAAGCCGTTCATGGTCGCCGGCCTGGCGCTGCTGGGCGTCGGCCTGCTCTGGATCGGCCTGGTCACCTCGACCGGCGTCGGTTACGGCAGCATGGTCGTTCCGCTGATCTTCGGCGGCGCGGGTATCGCGATGTGCCTGCCCACCACGATCAACCTGGTGTTCGCGTCGGTCCCGCCGGAGGACGCCGGCGTGGCGTCGGGGGTGAACAGCGCGCTGCGCGAGCTGGGCGGGGTGTTCGGCGTCGTCGCGCTGGGTGCGGCCTTCGCGGCCAACGGCAGCTTCGAGTCGGCCGAAGCGTCGTTGTCCGGCTTCCAGGCGGCATTGGTGCTCGGCGGCATCGTCGCGCTGGCCGGCACGGCCGTGGCGCTGTTCGCGCCCGGCAAGCCGAAGCCGGCCGGGCCGGTCGTCGAGGTGCGGCCGGCTGCCGAAGAAGTGATCGAGACGCCGATCAACTGAGCCGGCGCTCGCAAGCCCCGGCGGACCCCGTGGTCCGCCGGGGCCTTTCCCGGGATGGAGAAGGTCCCATGAGTTTCGACTACCACGCCCTGTACGTCGACGGCGAATGGCGCAGACCCGGTCGCGGCACGGTCGCGGCGATCTCGCCGGCCGACGGGGAGCGCAACGGCACCACGCCGCTCGCCTCGGAGTCCGATGTGGACGCCGCGGTCGCCGCGGCGCGCCGTGCGTTCGGCACCCCGTCGTGGACCGGCCTGCCGGTCGAGGAGCGAGCGGAACTGCTGGAGCGCTTCGCGATCCAGCTGGAGAAGACCGTCCCGGAGCGAGCCGCGGCCACGTCCGTCCAAAATGGAACGCCGATCTCGGTGGCGCTGCCCAGCGAGGGCGGCGCGCCGATCGGGCTGCTCCGCTACCACGCGGGGCTGGCCCGGCGGACCGTGGTGGAGGACCGGCGCGAACGGTTCGACGGGATGGGCGAGACCATCGTCCGGCGCGAGCCGGTCGGGGTGGTCGCGGTGGTCGTGCCGTGGAACTTCCCCCAGCCCATCACCATGTTCACCGTCGCGCCCGCGCTCGCCGCGGGGTGCACGGTGGTGCTCAAGCCCGCGCCGGAGACGGTGTTCGGCGCGCTGGAACTGGCCGCCGCGGCCGACCGGGCGGGCCTGCCGCCAGGCGTGCTGAACGTCGTCACCGGTGGCGCGGACATCGGCGAGCACCTGGTGTCGCACCCGGGCGTCGACCGCGTCGCGTTCACCGGCTCGACCGCGGCCGGGCGCAAGGTGGGCGAGATCTGCGGCAGGCTGCTGCGGCCGGTGACCCTGGAGCTGGGGGGGAAATCGGCCGCCATCGTGCTCGACGACGCCGACCTCGTCGCCACCACGCAGGGGCTCGCTGCGTGCGCGCTGCTGAACAGCGGGCAGGCTTGCTACCTCTCGACGCGAATCCTGGCGCCGCGCTCCCGCTACGACGAGGTGGTCGACGCGGTCGCCGGGCTGGCGAACACCTTGAAGGTCGGCGACCCGCTCGACCGCACGACGCAAATCGGCCCGATGGTCAGCTCGCGGCACCGCGAGCGCGTCGAGTCCTACGTGCGGCTCGGGCAGAGCAGCGGCGCGCGGCTGGTGGCCGGCGGCGTCCCGGCGGAGCAGGAGCGGGGCTGGTACGTCCGGCCGACCGTCTTCGCCGACGTGGCCAACAGCGATCCCATCGCGCGCGAGGAGATCTTCGGGCCGGTGCTCGCGGTGATCCCGTACCGTGACGTCGATGAGGCCGTCGCGATCGCCAACGACTCCGAATACGGGCTGGGCGGCACGATCTGGACGTCCGACGTGGACGAGGGGATCGCCGTGGCCAGGCGGGTGCGCTCGGGCAGCGTCGGGGTGAACTACTACGACCTCGACCTGGGCGCGCCGTTCGGCGGTGTCAAGGCGAGCGGGCTCGGCCGCGAGCTGGGACCCGAGGGTTTCGACACGTTTTTCCAATACAAATCGATCTACCTGCACAAGGCAACCTGAATTGCCTCGAGGAGAGGACAAATGAGCCTTCCCAAGATCGTGTCACCGCAAGAGTGGCAGATCGCTCACGAGAAGCTGTTGGCGCGCGAAAAGGAGGTCACCCGCATCCTCGACGCACTGGCCGCCGAGCGCCGCCGTCAGCCGATGGTCGCCTTCGAGAAGGATTACGTGTTCGTCACGGCCGCCGGTGACAAGGTCGGGCTGGCCGACCTGTTCGACGGGCAGCGCCAGCTGATCGTCTACCACTTCATGATGGAGGCCGGGTCGGACCACCGGTGCCCCGGCTGTTCGGCGGTGGCGGACAACCTGCCGCACCTGGAGCACCTGGAGCAGCGCGACACCCGGCTGGTGCTGGTCTCGCCCGCGCCGCAGGCGCAGCTGCAGGAGTACCGGGAGCGCATGGGCTGGCCGCTGAAGTGGCTGTCGTGCGACCAGGAGTTCAACGACGACTGCGGCGCCGGCGCCGGCTCGACGCTGAGCGTGTTCCTGCGCGACGGCGAGAAGGTGTACCGGACGTACTTCACCGGCTCCCGCGGCCTGGACAAGCTGCGGCTGGACCTCAACCTGCTGGACCTGACCCCGTACGGGCGCCAGGAGTTCTGGGAGGACTCGCCGGAGGGCTGGCCGCAGACCGCGGCGTACCAGTGGTGGCGTCCACGCGACGAGTACTGACCTTTCTTCGCGGGGGCCGGGACGACGACGTCCCGGCCCCTTTTTGTGCGCAACGGAGAGGACTCTCCACGTTTCCGGGTGCGGGACAGTGAATACCGGACGGACAAGGAGATTTTTATGTCGGTGAGTGCTGAGGACAGGTTGTCCGCTTACTACGGCTCGTTCACCAGTGAGCGGGAGAAGGAAGTCTTGAGTGTTCCGCTGCGCCTGGTCGGTGCGTGG